>CAMPAT010000145.1 GCA_946633275.1 uncultured Clostridia bacterium | reverse complement strand
TGCGAGGATGTCGTAGTCGGCTGTTACCGTAACCGTTACGCTGTCTGTGTATCCGCCGTCAGCCGTAACTGCGGTAATCGTCGCCGTGCCCTCGTCGAGAGGCGTTACAACGCCGTTTTCATCTACGCTCGCGATACTGTCATCACTTGAAGTCCAGTAGATATCCTTGTTGTCAAGGCTGTTTACATTGCCGTTTGAGCTTGTGAAGGTGTAACGGATTGCAGTCGGCTCGTCTGTTGCCTTCGCCGTATAGTCGGGCGTGTCGATTGAGAAGCCCGTTACGTACGCGTCGCCGATAAGTACGTTTACGGTGCGCGTGTAAGTTCTGTCATAGCCGTCGGTGTAAATTACCTCGAGCTGCGCAAATGCGTTTGACGCAATGGAGATAATTACCGTCGGATGAACTGTTATGCTGCCGTCGTCGTTCTTGGTTATGCTCATATTGTTCGATTTCACGGTACGCCAGTCGATACTGCTGTACATCGCGCCGTCGGGAGCAACGGAAGGAATTATCTTAACTCTTGCGTTTGAGGAAACTCTTGCGATGTCGCCTGCGATAACCTGAATTGAGTTCTTCTCGTCAACAATTCCGCTCTGCTTCTCTGAGGTCATATCGGAAGCAACCCAGCTCATTGAAATGTTTTCAATCTTAATGAACGGGTGAGAGTAAAGGTCTGTCGCCGCTTCAAGCAGATTTGCAGTCGCCGTATCAATCTGAGTCTGGCTGAGCGACATATCGCTCATTGCGTTTTCTGCAGCGGAGTATGCCTCCCTGAACACGCTTCCGTATTCGTATTCGTAGTCGGTGAATTCGATATCCTTATATTCGTCAAGAGCAGACTGCAGCGCCGCTCTGTCGCCGAGAGTCGTCGCCGTGCAGCTTGCTTTAAATCCGCCGTCGTATGTTGTCGCTGTGATTTCCGTCATACCTGCGGAAACGAAGGTGATAAGTCCGTTTTCGTCGACGGTCGCGATGTTTTCATCTGCCGATGACCAGCTTACATCCCGGATATCGGCCTTGCCGATTCCCCACGTGCCCTCGGGCTTAATCGTTGCTGTAACCTGAGCCGTGGTTCCCGGCTCGCCGTTAACTACTTTCTTGTTAAGAGTAACGCCTGTTACGGGAGTTTTTGCGAAGGATACCCATACGAAGTCGCTGTGCTCGTTTCCGAAATGGTCAGTTACCGTGCAGGTGATTTTGCCGTAGCCTGATTTGTTTTCGGACGGCGAGCATACGCCTTCTGAGTTCACTTTGATGAACGAGGTTGAGCTCTCCCAGCTTACATTTTCGTAAGAAGCGTTGTTCGGGTAAAGCCTTACTCTGAGATTGAGCTTTGCGCTTGAGTAGCTTGAAAGCGCGCCGAGGTCGTACTGATAGTATTCCGAAGCGGCGTCGCCGTCGAGATAAATCTCAATTTTTTCGAGGTAAACGTATTTTTTCAGCGCGCCGTATGCGTCCTGAAGCTCCGCGAGCATTTCGTCGACTTCATCCTGCGAAGCAGTTTTTGCGTCGACCATATCCTTAGCTTCGCCGAGCTTTGCGGCAAACGCGGAGTAAGTTTCGGGGTAGTATTCCTCTTCGCGCAGTCCCATATCTTCAAGCGAGGAAATTAAATCGCTGAGCTTGCTGAAGTTTGTAATAACATTTACGCTGCATTCTGCCGTGTGACCGCCGTCGACAGTCTGTACTGTGATGACGCAGTTTCCGCCCCTGAGAAAATGAACGGTGCCGTCTTCGTCGACGCTTGCGACGCTGCTGTCGCTCGACGACCAGATTACGCTGCTTACGCTTGCGCTGTTCGCAAAGGCGCTGGGCTCAACGGTTGCATTCAGCTTTTCGCTCTCGCCGACTTCGCCATTCTCTATGCTCGTCTTGTCAAGCGTAACTCCTGTTGCAGGAGTGCGCGCAAAGGTTATGTACGCGTAGTCGCTCGTCTCGTTGCCGAGATAATCCCTGATTGTGCAGGTGATTTTTGCCGAGCATGCGCTGTTATCTGTCGGGGTGCACTTGCCCTGGTTATCTACTCTGATTTTTTCATTATCGGAGCTCCAGATAACTCTCGAATACATCGAGTTTTCGGGAAGCACGCTGTATTTGAAAGTGTAATTAGAGTTCCTGTAGTTGCTCAGCGTTCCGACGTTTACTGTAACGTGCCTTGACGGGATTTCTTCGCCGTCGCTGCCGAGAATAGCAATTCTGCCTATTCCGACATAACCGCCGAGCCTTACGAACGCGTCGAGCAGGCTGTCTGCCGCCGTGTCGCAGGTGCTCTGCGCAGCCATAGGAACGTCGTAAAGTACATAGTACGCCTTGTCGAGCCTGGACATATATTTGCCGTAAAGCGACTTGTTTTCTGCCGTTTTGAGAATAACGGTTTCGTCGCAGAGCTGAATAACTCTGTAAAGATAATCCTTGTTGGGATATACAGTTACCGTCTTTGAGTCCGTAATTCCGCCGTCTGCCGATGTGCAGTAGACGGTTGCCGTTCCGACGTCAACGCCCGTGATTACCGCGTTGCCTGAGCGGTCGCCGAGTGTGTTTACGGTGAATATGCTCTCGTCGGACGAGTACCACGTCGCCTCGTGATTTGCGTTATAGCTCGCCGTAATCAGTCCGTCAAAAGTAACGGTGTGCGTTACGTCGACGTCTTTTGCAACCTCTGCGACAATTTCGTCGCCGTCGATGGTGTTGCCCGTAACGGTGTTTCGCGTGACGGTGAGCACCATTGTTTCGGACTTGTGTCTGCCGTCAGCAGTTTCGCACCAGATACGCGTGCTCGTCGAATTCTGTACGCTTGGGCGAGCTCGTACCTGGATTGATTTATCCGCTTCGTTTTCCGTATAGAAGTCGGCGTCGTTGCTGATGAACCATTTTACGTCGCTGTTTGTTGCGCCCGCAGGCTCGATATTCGCTCTTACCGTTGCGCCTCTGCCGTAGTAAGGAGTTACGGCGTTGAGCTTGACGGTTGAGAATTTATAAGTTTCGCCGCCGACGGTGCTCTCGGTGGTGGTGAGCGTGCCTGCATATCCTGCATTTTCCGCAGTTAAGGTAATGCTCTCGACGGGAACGTCGTTTTGTATGTCGAGCGTAGTGATTACACTTGATATCTCGTAAAATCCGCCTGCAACGTCGTATCCCGTTACGGCTTTAAGCGCGATTGTCGACATTCCGCCTCGTACCGCCGTGTAGGTGCCGTCGGCGGAGATTGAGCCGATACCGTCGGAAACGTCGCTGTCTGTGCTTGCCCAGGAGTAAATCGGTTCGCCGCTTTCGTCGTCTGTGCCTGTAATGATACCCCAGCTTACCGTGAGATACTGCGAGGAGGCGTTTCTCTCGGGATATACGCTGTAAGTATATGTAATGCTTTCGCCCACGCTTGCGTCGGCGGGTCCGTTGATTTTTGCATCGGAGATATAGTTGCCCGTCTTGCCCGTTACGGTTACAGTCACCGTCTTTGATATGCCGTTTGCTGCGGATAGCGCTGTGATTGTACAGCTCCTTGACGAGAGATTACCGAGCGAGCCGCCCGAGTCGCGGCCTGTTACGACGCCTGTGTTCTCATCAACGCTTGCAACTGTCGGGTCAGACGAGGTCCACGTGATGTCCGAGGTGGCGCCTGTGCTCGGCACGATGTCTGCGATTTTGACCTGAATCTTCGC
>CAMPAT010000144.1 GCA_946633275.1 uncultured Clostridia bacterium | reverse complement strand
CCGTTTGAACTTCCTCAGCCGGTTCGTTGTCATTTTTTACGCATACAATCAACCATTTCTTCTCTTGCTTACTACATAAGCAGGGTCGCCCATTGCGAGGATGTGTGCGCAGTTCATTAACAGCTTATACATAGTGCTTCCTCCCGTTTTTTCGTATTTGACGAATGCTCTTTGCATTTGTCAAGGACATTATATTCCCGCGCACTCAAAAGTCAACAAAAATTAAGATTAGTTTATAATTTGTTTACATTTGATTTTTGTGCACCTTAAACAAGAAAAAGCATTATTCACAAATTGAATACTTATAATTCTTGTGTATAATGCACAAAAACAGCCTGCAACAACGGTTGCAGGCTGTTTTAAGGCTATTTGTCAAACTTTTCTTCAAGAATGAGCGCCGCGCTGTGTACAATTTCGGGACACGGGCGTTTTTTGTAATATTCTGCCGTGCGAGCTTGCGGAGTTGCACTTTCCGGCTTTTTCACAATCCCGAGAAGCTCTTTACAGTATATTGAGCCGTTGTCGTTTCTGAACGCTTCCATTATCTCTCTCGCCGATTCGTAGTTCTTGGTTTTTGCCGCAATGTCGCCGAGGTCTGTTGTGCCCGTTTCCATTCCGTTTACGAGGAGTGCGCCTGAAAGCGCGCCGCAGACCTCGCGGCTTCTGCCCATTCCTCCGCCAAAGGACGAGGCGAGCTTTGTTGCCGTGTCGTCATCGACGCCGTATTTGTCAGCGAACGCGAGAAATACTGCCTGAGAGCAGTTGTATCCGCTCATAAATAAATCCTTTGCTCTGTCTGCTCTTTTTCCCATCAGCTGTTCCTGATATCCTTTCCTGCGAAAAGCATTCTTACGTATTCGCCCGTGATACGGCTCGTAATTCGCTTGTCGTACTTGCTCTCAAGCACCTTGAAATCGTAATTTGTGTTTATCAGAGTCGGCTTTTTAGCAAGAATACGGCTGTTAATGATATTATAAAGCGTCGCGATTGAGTACTGATTGTCGATTTCCGTGCCGAGGTCGTCGATAACGAGCAGGTCGCTGTCGAGCACGCGGCGTTTTTTATAAATAATGTCGCTGTCTCTTCCAAACTGTTCGCTCTGCAAGTCCTCGCATATGTTCTGGCTCGTGCCGTAGCATACGCTGAAGCCGCGGTTAATCACCACGTTTACGATTGCGAGCGATAGGTGAGTCTTGCCGAGCCCCGGACCGCCGAGGAAGAGCAGGTTTTTGCTGCTCAGCGAGAAATTCTGCGCGTATCTGTGCGCCGCAACAAGTATTTTTTCGGCGCGTTCGCGCGGAATAATGCCGTTTTCGTCGGAAGTCGTGTCGTATTTTTCCGTATCGAAATTATCGAAGGTGCAGTCGTCGAGCGGAGCAACCCTTTTAATCTCGTCGCGCATAATGTCTTTTAAAAGCTGACGGTGACAGTTACATATTCTTCCGCCGATGAAGCCTCTGTCCTCACATACGGGGCAGATGTATTCGGGCTGCATAGCGTTTTCGGGATATCCGTTTCTGAGCAGGATTTGTCCTCTCTTGTCTGTAAGCGCCTTGCTCTTTGCGCGCAGCTCGTCGACCTTCTCCTGAGTATTACCCTTGTAGAAAAAGAGCTGCGAGATTTCAAGCCCGATTCCTGACAGCTCGTTCTGGATTTTTTCAATTTCGGGGAGTTCACTTTTTATTTCGTCAGACCTGATTTGCGCGTCCATTACCGCGTTGTCGCGGCGCTTTTCGAGAATGCGCTCGGCTCTTAAGTATATTTCCTTAGGATAAGACATCTTTATTCTCCTAAATGTCGTAGTTGTCGTTATTTACCGTGTCGGCAATAATTTTGTCGAGGTCGTAGGTGGAAACGATTTCGCCCGACTTGCCGCTCTTTTCTTTTTCGCTGATGAATTTTTCATTTTCCTTTTCGACCTGTTCGGGCGTGGAGATACCCTTCTTGCGCCAATTTTTCAGCACGGTATCGACGTATTTCAGCGTCGGGCGCTGTGCGTTTTCGCGCATTGTGTCGCACGCGAGCGCAATCATCTCCATATTGAAGGCAGCCTTCCATTCCTTGAGCATTTCGCGCTGCTTTGCGGTCGGCTTGCGGAAGCGGATTCCGCTCATCTCAACCACGCTGTTCCATAGCTTGTCCGAGCTTTCAAGCTCCTTTAGCTTCTCGTCAGCTGCGGAAAGGGTGTTGATACCCTCCTCGCACCAGTTTTTCGCCATAGCCGCAACGTATGACCAGCTTATAGCGTTGCCGCTGTCGCGCTCTGTCTTATAGTACTGCAGGATTGTCAGCGCAACCTCGCACGGAAGTCCGTAGTAGTTTACCATATTGACCAAAAGCTGCTTTTGCACGTGGCTGAGCGTTCCGCCGAGCACAACCTCCGCCTCCTGCATGAGCGACTGCAGCTCCTCGCTTTCGCGCAGCGCCGCAGCAATATCGGACGGGTTCAACGTCGGCACGGGCATTGCCTCAACAACTTTTTCTTTTTTCTTTTCGGTCTTTTCCGCCTTTGGAGTGGGGGCGTTTTCTTTTTTCGGCGCAGGGGAAGCGAGCTCGCCGTCGGTTACGAGTATGCCCTCTTCGCTCCAGAACTGCATTAGCTCGCAGACCTCGCTTTCGGGCACGCCGATAGCGGCGCTTATATCGTGACTTGTGCAGTTACCTCCGCTTGCGAGAACTACGAGCAGCGCCTTGAGCTGGTACGCGCTTGCAAGGCGTATGTATTTGTTAGTAATGACGCTCGGCACGCTGAACATACCCTCGCTCCAAACCTCGCCCATCGGCAAAATCTGATAGTTCACACAAGTCACCCCTTCCGTAAGTTTAATATTAATCGCCTAGACTTCTATTTTAACAAAAAAGCAGTATATTGTAAATATAGTGTATATTGTGTAGTGCGCCCACCCAAAGCACAAGAGCACAAAGCAACGGATATTGTTGTTGACAAAATTAATACCTTGTGATACAATGCATATACATTGTATTGCAAGGTATAAATAGGAGGTTATTATGCGTTATTCAAAGGAACTGCTCAAAGGAACTACCTACTTTCTTGTTCTCAGCGTACTTGAGGAGCAGGATATGTACGGATACAAAATTATACGCGAGCTTGAAATCAGGAGTGAGAATGCATTTGAAATGAGTGAGGGAACGCTTTATCCTATTCTTCATGCGCTCGAAAAAGAAAATTATCTTGAAAGCTATTGGGAAGAATGCGACGGCAGGAACAGAAAATACTACCATATAACCAGAAAAGGCAAAAAACAGCTTGGCGAAAAGAAAGACGAATGGAAATCCTTTTCGGTTAACGTTAACAAGGTGTTGGGTTTGGCACAGATATGACAAGAGAAGAGTATATTGAATCAGCAGTATCCGCAATTAAGGACGAAAAAATCAAAGCAGATGTAAGGAACGAATTATCTGCACATCTTGATGACAGAATTGACTATTACCTTAATGCAGGATACGACTACGATTACGCGCTGTACCATGCAATAGAAAGAATGGGAGATACAGCCAAATACAAAGAGGACTTGTCAAAGCTTCACAACGACGGGAATACGCTTGTTTCTTTGTATGTCAATTTGATTATAGGCGTTTTGTTTATGGTAACAAATCTTATCATAAACACTACGGGAATTGACATATATAATATGTGTGTCGTTGAGTTATGGC
>CAMPAT010000143.1 GCA_946633275.1 uncultured Clostridia bacterium | reverse complement strand
ACCGTGAGGACGTCGCCCTCAACCTTGAATTTTATCACAAAGTCCGCGAATTTAAATCCGTAAATCCGCTCCTTATCATTATGGTACGCAGGGCGTGGGTCGTTAGTAAGTATTATCTTAAGCGTATCCCATTTTTCTCCTGCTTTTTTAATCAGCTTTTCGTCTGCTTCTACATTTAGCAGATTGAATTCATATTTGTCCGTGAATCCGCCGAGCGCCTCGTGTCGCGCGTCAGAGTAGGGGATATAAGGCTTTATATCGTATATCGGCGTGCCGTCCATCAGGTCTGCTCCGAGCACGGTAATGCTTCCGCGCTGAATGCTCTTGACCCTCACGCAGGATAGACCCAAGTTGTTCGGACGGAAAGGAGAACGAGTCGCAAAAACTCCCATTTTCACGTTTCCGCCGAGCCTCGGAGGTCGTACCGTAAGGGAGTGATTTTCTCTGACGTTTTCGCTGAAGCCCCATATCAGCCAAATGTGGCTGAATTCTTCGAGCCCTCTTATCGCGTTTTCATCGCAGTATTCTTTTTCAAACACGACTGTGCTTTCTATATCGGCGATACCGCTCTGTCGTGGTATGGAAAACTTTGATTTAAAGTCGTTTTTAATAACGGCAATCGGGTTAATTTCCATTAGCTTTTGTCCTTTTTATATGAATATGGCTCTATTATAGCATATATTTTGTCAAATTTTAAAAAAAATATTGAATTTATTATAATTTTAATGTATTATATATGAGTAATACTTTGTAAATAACTTTGTAAGGAGAAAAACTTATGGCAAAGGTAAAGGCTAAATCAGGATTAAGCATAGTTAACAGAATTCTGTTCATTGTGTTTATTGTTCTTCTTGTTGCAACAATTCTTATTGTAGCTCTCTCTGCTGCAAAAGTTCCGCAGAAGGAAGAATCTCAGGCTGAATTTGTAGATGAAGTTAAGATTGATGAATTTAAAGCAGGTACTTACGGCGGAATTGAGTTCGGCTCAGTAGACGACGTTGTTAAGTATTATGTAGAATGCTTCAATTATAACAAGACACTTACCTCTGACTATACCGAAAACGGCGAGGCTAAGAAATACTATAAGCTTCTCGGCGACGAGACGCTTGAAGTACAGAATCTTCTTGTTGAGGGTAAGGCTAACGCTACTATCGATAAGCTCGTTCCGAGCGTTCTCGGCGGACTCTTCAAGGGCGCACCGAAGGGACTTCCTCCGGCAGCAAACCGCGACCCGCAGTATGACGACCGTGACGACGGACCGAACGGCACTAAGCTTTCTCAGAGAGAAAGTCACCTTACTGCTGAAGATGTTCTCGCTTGCAATGTTAAGGATAACGGCGATGGTACAATCAGTATCACAATCCAGCCTAAGGCAGCGCTTCTCTCTATGGCAGATCAGGATTCACAGGGACGCTTCTTTAACGTACTCGGCGACATCAGCTCTACTGTTGAGTCAATCAAAGTGCTTTCATTCTCAGAGGGCACGATTGCTGAAAACTTCGTAGTTAACTATGCAGGCGGTACAGGTACCGTTAAGGTTGACACTAAGACTAAAGAAATTGTTGAAGCTGATTATGAGATGGACGTACATATCGACGTTCAGCACGCTAACGTTGCCGTTCTTAAGGATAAGAAGGCTTCTATGGATATCGTTTATAAGAACCATTTCCCGGCTTCAGACGAATTCCTTAAGACTTCGAGAAATATCGTAAGAAAATAATCATTTAATACAGGGCAGGCAATATGCCTGCCCGTTCTTTTATTTATGAATAAATCAAGACTTACAAAACCGCATATTATTTGGCTTACCGCCGCGCTGTGCTGCCTGCTTTGGGGGTCTGCTTTTCCTGCAATAAGAGCAGGATATGAGCTCCTTAATATTCAAAGCTCGGATACTTTTTCGATTATACTTTTTGCAGGCGTGCGCTTTGTAGGCGCAGGAATTCTTACGCTCGTTATTTTTTCTTTTGTGGAGCAAAAGCCGCTTGTGCCGCAGAAGAGCGAGCTTTCTAAGGTAGCTGTTCTGTCTGTTTTTCAGACGGTACTTCAGTATATTTTCTTCTATCTCGGACTTGCGTTCACGACGGGCAGCAGAGCCTCCATTGTTAATTCAACGAGCGTGTTTTTTGCGATTTTCATTTCAGCTCTTGTTTTCTCTCAGGAAAAGCTCGGGAAGAATAAGATAATCGGCTCTGCAATCGGCTTTGCAGGAGTAATAATCGTCAGCCTTGACGCTTTTACAAGCGGCGGCGGAATTCTCGGCGAGGTGTTCATTCTCATGTCGTCGGTATCATATGCGTTTTCAAATGCGTTTATGAAGAAATTCAGCGCTTCGTCAAATCCTGCAATGCTCTCGGGCTGTCAGTTTATTCTCGGCGGCGCGGTGATGATTGTTATCGGCATCATTTTCGGCGGAAGGCTTACTGAACCCGGAGTCGGCGGAATTATGATTACCGTTTATCTTATGCTTGTTTCAGCGCTCGCGTATTCGCTCTGGAGCATTTTAATTAAGCATAACCCCGTCTCAAAAATCGCCGTGTTCGGTTTCCTCACGCCCATATTCGGATTTGCTCTGTCGCTTATATTCGACGCTTCGTCAAAAGCGAATTCAGGCGTCATTGCCGTGCTTGCGCTTGTCCTTGCGGTTATTGGAATAATAGTCGTTAACAGAGAGAATTAATCTTTATTTAATATTTGTGTTTATTATGTACTTAAGGTGATTATATGAGCATTTACGGTAAGTACGAAGGTACGCTTGAAACAGTTAAAAATATATTAGCTTCCAAAATAAATGAATATAATAATATCTGCTATGAAAAGAACGGATATCATATTTATGAGCACCTCGGCAGCCGCATTAAGTCAGATGAAAGTATGCGCGACAAATGCCGCAGAAAGAATCTGCCTGAGACTGCTCAGAGCGCGTTATGTGAGATTAAGGACGCAATCGGGATAAGAATAGTTACACGATTTGCCGATGATATCTTTGAGCTAGCGGAATTTGTAAAATCTATTGAAGGCTGCACAGTCGTCAAGGAGAAGGATTTTGTCAGAAGCCCGAAGGATAACGGTTATCGCAGCTATCATATTATTCTGCAAGTCGAGGTGCCGTACGAGGACGCGTACGGAAGTAATCCCGGCAAATACTATGCGGAGATTCAGCTTCGTACAATAGCTATGGACTCCTGGGCGGCGCTTGAACATGAGATGACTTATAAGAAGAATATCGCTTCAAAAGAGCTTATCAGCTCGGAACTTAAGCGCTGCGCGGATGAGCTCGCTTCCTGCGACGTTACTATGCAGACAATACGCGATTTAATCAGAGAGGGATAAGAATGAAGATATTACTTGCCGAGGACGAGCGCGACCTATCGCGTGCCGTTGCGACGGTGCTGCGCGCTCAGGGTTTTGACGTAACTCAGGCGTTTGACGGAGAGCAGGCGCTTGAAGAATCTGTTAAGAATGCATACGACTGTATGGTGTTTGATATAATGATGCCGAAAATGGACGGCATTGAAGCGCTAAGGGCGATAAGAGCGCGAGGAGACATTACTCCCGTAATTATGCTTACTGCAAAGGCGGAAATTGATGACCGTGTAACGGGACTTGACGCAGGCGCAGACGATTATCTTACAAAGCCGTTTGCTATGAAGGAGCTCGTAGCCCGTATTAATTCCCAGACCCGCCGCTATGCCTC
>CAMPAT010000142.1 GCA_946633275.1 uncultured Clostridia bacterium | reverse complement strand
CCCTCGGCACGCGGTTTTGGAGACCGCTGCTCTACCAACTGAGCTATACCCCTGTATTAACTTGTCTAAACAACAATTAATAATATACACTATTTTTTTAAAATGTCAAGCATTATTTTAATTGTTCCTTGACGATTTAAGTAATAAGTAGTATAATATAGGTATAAATTTTATGGGAGTAGATTTTATGAGTAAGGAAAAGTATATTTCACCTAAGATTGAAACAGAATTCTTTGAAGCGGAAGATGTACTTACTGCAAGTTCAGGTCATCTTGAATATGGCGACACTTCACATGACGAACCTTAATATTTAAGCGGACTTCGGTCCGCTTTTATTTTTTGCCAAAAACTAACAATAATCAAACTTGACTTTTTTATACAATATATTGTATAATACATTTTGTATGCATACTTCTTATGGAGGTAATTTATGGCAAAAAAAAGTTATGGTAACGACAGCATTAAATCCCTTAAAGGTGCCGACCAGGTCAGACTGAGACCTGCAGTTATTTTCGGCTCTGACGGAATTGAAGGTTGTCAGCATTCAATATTCGAGATTATGTCAAATTCAATCGATGAGGCGAGAGAGGGTCACGGCAGCAAAATCGTTGTTACCCGCTACCTTGACGGTTCGGTTGAAGTGCAGGACTTCGGACGCGGTATTCCCGTTGAGTATAATAACAGCGAGGAAGAGTGGAACTGGAAACTCCTTTTCTGTACGCTTTATGCCGGCGGTAAATACGATAATAACGGCGCGTCGAATTATCAGTATTCGCTCGGACTTAACGGTCTTGGACTTTGCGCAACTCAGTTTGCGAGTGAATATATGGACGCAGAAATCAAGAGAGACGGTTTTAAATACTCCCTGCATTTTGAAAAGGGTGAGAACATCGGCGGACTTACTAAGGAGCCTTATGGTAAGAGAGGCGACACGGGAACTAAGATCCGCTGGAAACCTGACTTAAAGGTATTTACTGATATCAACGTTTCTGCTGATTACTACAAGCAGACTATGAAACGTCAGGCGATTGTTAATGACGGAATTAAGTTTGTATTTAAAGACCAGCTTAAAGCTTCTCAGTTTGAAACTACAGAGTATTGCTATGAAAACGGTATTCAGGATTATGTTAAAGAGCTTGCCGGTGAATCTGCTTTTACTTCTCCGCAGTATTGGGAATGCGAGCGAGAAGGCAAGGACAGGGAAGACCTTGACACATACAAGCTGAAGATTAAGGCTTCTCTTGCTTTTTCTCAAAAAACTCAGCTTAAAGAATATTATCACAACTCGAGCTTTCTTGAACACGGCGGCGCTCCTGAGAAGGCTTTTAAGAGTGCGTTTGTAAATCAGATTAACGCGTATATGAAGGCTAACAATAAGTATAACAAATCTGACGCTCAGATTAATGTTCAGGACGTTGAGGAGTGCGTTATCTTTGTTGTTTCAAGCTTCTCAACTCAGACTTCATATGAAAACCAGACTAAAAAAGCTATAACAAATAAGTTCATTCAGGACGCAATGACAGACTTCTTCCGCAAGCAACTTGAAGTATATTTCATTGAGAATAAAATCGACGCTGACAAGATTTCCGAGCAAATGCTTATTAATATGCGTTCTCGCGTAAAAGCTGAACAGACAAGGAAAAATCTTAAAACAACTCTCCAGGCGAAAGTCGATATGACGAACAGAATTCAGAAGTTTGTCGATTGCCGCTCAAAAGATGTCAGCGAGCGTGAAATTTTCATCGTGGAGGGTGATTCAGCCCTCGGTGCATGCAAGCAGGCGCGTGACGCTAATTTCCAGGCTCTTATGCCCGTAAGAGGTAAAATTCTTAATTGTCTTAAATCAGACTATGACAAGATTTTCAAGAGCGAAATTATCACAGACCTTATTAAAGTTCTCGGTTGCGGCGTTGAAGTTAAGAGCAAAGCCGCGAAGGATGTCTCAATGTTTGATATGGACGCTCTTCGCTGGAATAAGATAATGATTTGTACCGATGCCGACGTTGACGGCTTCCACATCAGAACGCTTATTCTCACTATGATTTACCGCCTTATGCCGAAACTTATTGAAGAGGGCAAGGTTTATATTGCAGAGTCTCCGCTTTATGAGGTTACGTGCAAAGACGATACTTACTTTGCTTATAACGAGATTGAAATGGAAGAAATAAGGCAAACTATCGGCGACAAAAAATATACTGTTCAGCGCTCAAAAGGTCTCGGCGAAAACGAGGCGGAAATGATGAGCCTTACTACTATGAATCCTGCAACAAGGCGGCTCGTTAAGGTTACGCCTGCAGACGCAGAGGCTACAAGTGAAATGTTTGATTTGCTTCTCGGCGACAATCTTGAAATGCGCAGGGAATATATTTCGCAGTACGGCAATCAGTATCTTGACGCTGCCGACGTATCTTAAGGAGGTATTATTATGGCAAGAAGAAAAAAGAATACTCCTGAGATTGCGGCAAATCCGCTTGCTGACAACGTCCATATCCAGGGCGCAGGAAGCATTAAAGACGAGCAGGTAACAGATACTCTTCGCGAGAACTTTATGCCTTACGCGATGAGCGTAATTATATCGCGTGCAATACCGGAAATTGACGGCTTTAAGCCTTCTCACAGAAAGCTCCTTTATACAATGTACAATATGGGGCTTCTTCAGGGCGGCACAATTAAAAGCGCTAATATCGTGGGAAGAACTATGCAGCTTAATCCTCCCGGCGATGCCTCGATTTATGAAACGATGATAAGACTTTCAAGAGGCAATGAAAGCCTGCTTTACCCCTATGTTGAGTCAAAGGGTAATTTCGGTAAAGCGTATTCCAAAAATATGATGTATGCTGCGTCACGTTATACGGAGGCAAAACTTGCTCCGATTTCTAAGGAGCTTTTTGAGGATATTAACAAGGACACAGTCGATTTTGTCGATAACTATGATAATACGATGAAAGAGCCGACGCTCCTGCCTGTAACATTTCCTTCGATTTTATCTAATGTTACGACAGGTATTGCTGTCGGTATGGCTTCATCAATCGCTTCATTTAATCTTAGTGAGCTTTGTGAAACAACAATTTCGTTAATTAAAAATCCTGACCACGAAATTTCCGAGACTCTTCTCGCTCCCGATTTTGTCGGTGGCGGATACATTATTTATGATAAGGAAGAACTTGAGAAGATTTACTCAACCGGCCGCGGCTCAGTTAAAGTCAGAGCGAAATATGCTTATGACAAATCGTATAATTGTATTGATATTACCGAGATTCCGCCCACGACAACTTCCGAGGCGATAATCGATAAAATTGTTGAGCTCGTTAAGACTAACAAGGTTAAAGAGCTTTCCGATATTCGTGATGAAACAGACCTTAAAGGTCTCAGAATCACGCTTGACCTTAAGCGCGGAACTGACCCTGACAAGCTTATGACAAAGCTTTATAAGCTCACCCCTCTTGAAGATACATTTTCCTGTAATTTCAACGTTCTTATTAAAGGTACGCCGAAAGTGCTCGGAGTCCGCGATATTCTCAGAGAATGGATTGAATTCCGGCTTGAATGTGTACGCCGCAGAACTCAATTTACGCTGAATAAAAAGGCGGACAGGCTTCATCTTCTTGAAGGACTTGAGAAGATTCTTCTTGATATCGATAAAGCGATTAAAATTATTCGTGAAACTGAGTCTGAAGCCGACGTTGTGCCGAACCTTATGATAGGCTTCGGCATAGACGAGGTGCAG
>CAMPAT010000141.1 GCA_946633275.1 uncultured Clostridia bacterium | reverse complement strand
TTTTCTGTATTTGGCAAGAAGAGCGACTTTGCTGTTGATGAAAACAGAGCTCTTATGACGATGCCGGAAATCAGCTTCGATACTGTTATTGACGGTTCGTTTCAGCACGACTATGAGGAGTATCTCAGCGACCAGTTTGAATGGCGCAGCTTCTTCGTAACGGTTAAGACGGACGTTATGCGCCTCCTCGGCAGGCGAGACCTTAACGGCGTTTATTTCGGCAGAGACGGTTATCTTATTGAGAAGTATCTTCCGTCAGACTTTAATTCCGACGATATTGACTATAATGAGGAAATGCTTTCCGATTTTATGCAGTACGTTCAGAATAAAGGCATTAATACTGTATTTGCCTTCGTCCCGTCAAAAGCTACTGTGCTTGATTCAAAACTTCCTAAAAAGGTTATCCCTTACAGCACAGAATTTGTCTTTGATGACGTGCGCGATATGACGCCCGACGTGCAGACCGCAGATATTACTGAAGTACTGCGCGAGCATAACGAAGAGTATATTTATTATAAAACTGACCACCATTGGACGAGCCTCGGCGCGTATTACGGATATACTGCGCTTGCAAAGGAGCTTGGATTTAAAGCAGCTGATATCAAATCGTTTGATAAAAGAGAAGTCAGCAAGGATTTTTTTGGCTCGACTTTTGACAAGGTGCAGGTTAAGGCACAGCCTGATACAATTACGGCTTACGATACCGGCGTAAAGGTGCGCGTTAATTATTACGGCGAGTCTGAGAATTCGGATTCGCTCTATGCAGACTCATTTCTCGGCGAAAAGAGTAAGTACGATTATTTTCTCGGCGGTAATTTTGCGCGCGTTGATATCACGACTGATTCAAAGAGCGGAAAAACGCTCTTTATGCTTAAGGATTCATACGCGAATTCAATGGTTCCGTTTTTATGCTGTAATTACTCGAGAATTATAATGCTTGACCTCAGATATTTCAGCGATGACATATATAAGCTCCTCGAAAACGAGGAGAAAATTGACGATATGCTCGTGCTTTTTAATACAGAAAAGTTTATGAATGACCAAAACCAGAATGTACTCGAAATGAGCGATGAGAATTAAATATTGACTTTAATTTAAAATTGGTATATATTACTTAATACATAACTAATGTTTAGAGGGGAAAGCTATGGCTAAATATCTTTTTACCAGCGAATCTGTCACGAAGGGACATCCCGATAAGATTTGTGACCAGATTTCAGACGCAATACTCGACGCAATGCTCGAGCAGGACCCGATGTCGCGTGTAGCTTGCGAAACCTGTTGCACAACAGGTCAGGTTCTCGTTATGGGAGAAATTACTACTAAAGCTCAGGTTGATATTCCGGCTATCGTGCGTAAGACTGTTTGCGAAATCGGATATGACGACGACAAGAAAGGCTTTAACGGAAATACCTGTACAGTACTTGTGGCGCTTGATAAGCAGTCGCCCGATATCGCTATGGGCGTTGATAAATCATATGAACTTAAGAATAACGAAGATGACGAGGACAACCTCAACGGTGCCGGCGACCAGGGAATGATGTTCGGTTACGCCTGCAACGAAACGGCAGAGCTTATGCCGCTTCCGATTTCGCTTGCTCATAAGCTTTCTAAGAAGCTTACGGAAGTTCGTGAAAACGGCACGCTTCCTTATCTTTATTCAGACGGCAAAACTCAGGTTACTGTCGAATATGTTGACGGCAAACCCGTTAGGGTTAATACTGTCGTTGTATCTTCTCAGCATAGCGCCGATATATCGCTTGAACAGCTCAGAGAAGATATTATTGAGAAGGTTATTAAGACAACCGTTCCTGCAGAGCTTATGGACGATGACACAATATTTTACGTTAACCCGACAGGCAGATTTGTTATCGGAGGTCCTATGGGTGACTCGGGACTTACAGGACGTAAGATTATTGTTGATACGTACGGCGGATATGCACGTCACGGCGGTGGCGCTTTCTCAGGTAAAGACCCGACTAAAGTTGACCGTTCCGCTGCGTACGCTGCTCGCTGGGTGGCTAAGAATATTGTTGCAGCGGGTCTTGCTGACAAGTGCGAGGTAGAGCTTGCATATGCAATCGGTGTTGCAAAGCCTGTTTCTGTCCTCATTGATACCTTCGGCACAGGCGTTAAGTCTGACGAAGAAATCGGAGACATAGTTAATAAGGTATTCGACCTTCGTCCTTCAGCTATTATCAGAGCTCTCGACCTTCGCAGGCCGATTTATAAGAACGTTGCGGCTTATGGACATATGGGCAGGGAAGACCTTGATGTTCCGTGGGAGAAACTCGACAAGGTAGATGAGATTAAAAAGTATATGTAACTTACATAATTAAAGACGGCTTCATTTGAAGCCGTCTTTTTTTGTATTGTTTAATTAGCTGCCCTGAGTAACGATGTAAGGCTGGATTGACTGAGCGAGCTTCGGTACAGGCATAGTCTGAAGAATAACTTCGCCGGGACCTGTAACAACTGTGTTGAATAAGCCTTCTCCGCCGAAAAGAACGTTCTTAACGCCCTTAACTGTCTGAACATCCATCTTGCAGGTTGTGCTCATGAGAACAACGTGACCTGTGTCAACAATGAGCTGCTGACCTGCTTCAAGGTTATACTTAACAGCAGAACCGTCAATTTCGATGAAAGCTGTGCCTGAGCCGCTGAGCTTCTGCATAATGAAGCCTTCGCCGCCGAAAATGCCTGAGCCGAGTTTCTTCTGGAAGAATGTTGAGAGCTCAATGCCTGCTGTGGAAGCGAGGAAAGCAGATTTCTGAGCAACATACTCTTTGCCGGGCGCAATATCAATTGCCATAATCTCACCGGGGAGACTGCTTGCAAAAGCGATTGTGCCTTCGCCGCCCTGAGACGTGTACTTGTTCTGAAAGAGACTTTCCTTAGTCATCATTCTGCCGAGCATTTTGCCGAGACCGCCGTTTGAAGTTGTTTCCATCTTCATATTCGGGCTCATCCAGCTCATTCCGCCGCCTTCGGTAATCATTGTTTCGTTAGCATCTAATGTGCATACGAGAACGTGGAAGTTACCGCCTTGAATTTCATACTTCATAATTTTTACTCCTTTTCCGTGCAATGCACTTTATAATTTACTGTCTTTTTCAACAGCTTTATTAACTGCGTTATTTACTGCGTTTTCAAAACCGTCTTTTTTTAGTGAAGCTACGCCTTCAATAGTAGTTCCGCCGGGCGAGCATACCATATCGATAAGCTCGTAAGGGTGCTTGTCGCTCTTTAATATCATCTCTGCGCTTCCGAGTACAGCCTGAGCCGCAATTTCAAGAGCAATGTCCTTCTTCATTCCATTTTGAACACCTGCTCGCGCAAGCGCGTCAATGAACATATAGCTGAAAGCAGGAGAGCAGCCTGCAATTACGCCAAAGAGCGGGAAGTAGCTTTCGTCAAGCTCCATAACTCTGCCGACGCCGCTGAATATCTTGTCGCAGAAGGACTTGTCCTCGTCAGTAGCCATCTCATTTGCAGTATATGCCGACATAGCTGCACCTACCTGAGCGTTAATGTTAGGCATAACGCGGATAATTCTGTTATCGTGCGACAGATGAGAGCGCATAAACTTAATATCTTTTCCTGCTGCAATAGAGATAATGAGCGTATTGCTTTCGCTGAGTGCAATGTTGATTTTTGAGAGCACAGAGCCGAGAACATTCGGCTTTACTGCAAGTATCGCAACGTCAGATGTTCTTATAACATCGTTTTCG
>CAMPAT010000140.1 GCA_946633275.1 uncultured Clostridia bacterium | reverse complement strand
GATTATTTCAAGCGTTGTTCCGCCGCTCATCAGAACTCTGAAAAAGGCGGTTAAACTCGTAACGGACCAAAACGCGCTCGTTGTCGGACCGGGAGTAAAGACGGGGCTTTCAATCAAAATCGACGACCCGTCGCAGCTCGGAGCAGATATGGTGGTCGGCGCTGTAGCAGCTAAAGAAAAATACCCCTGCCCTATAATTATTTTTGATTTGGGCACAGCTACTACAGGCTCAGTAATAAATAAAGACGGCGAATACATCGGAGCTATAATCACATCCGGCGTAAAGACCTCGCTCAGCGCTCTTGCAAGCGGAACGGCGCTTCTGCCGCAAATTGAGATTTCCGCACCGAAAAAGGTAATCGGCACTAACTCAATCGACTCAATGCGCTCAGGCGCAGTAATCGGCACCGCGGCAATGGTTGACGGCTTCATAGACAGATTTGAGGAAGAGCTCGGCGAGAAGGCAACTGTCGTCATCACAGGCGGTCTCGGTAATCAGATTGCAAAAAACTGCAAGCACGAGATAATACTAAATCAGAATCTGCTGCTTGACGGATTAAAAATCATTTACGACAAAAACAAGTAATTAATTTTTGCGGAGTAAAATTATGAAAAAGCTACTATGTATTACACTCAGCATTATTCTTGCTGTATCAACTATGCTTATCAGCGGAATTACTGCATTTGCAGACACGTCGGGTACTTGCGGCACGAACGGCGAAAACGTTCTCTGGACGCTCACCTCAGACGGTACAATGACTATTAAGAAAGGGACTTCAGGCGAAGCGCGAATGGCTGATTTCGTAAATAACGGACTCGGTCGCCCGGGCTGGTACGACAGCCGAAACAATATTAAAAAGCTCATCATTGAAGACGGCGTTATAAATGTCGGCGCCTACGCTTTTGACGGGTGCGGCAATCTTGCTGAGATTAATTTCGGAAGCATAGACACTATCGGCAACAATGCTTTTATGAACTGTACTTCGCTCACCCGCGTTTCTCTTCCGAGTTCCTTTAACTGGATGTACACATCTGTTTTTGAGGGCTGTACTTCGCTCAAATATGCATATCTCGGCGAGCGCTGGTGGACAGACGGTAACGTTCCCGATTATTTCTTCAAAAACTGCACGTCGCTTGTCGCTGTAAGACTTGGCTCAAAATTCACAGGCTTCGGCACAGGTGTATTTGATGGTTGTACGAAAATGAGCGCTGTTATTTCAGACAACGACTCGCTCTCATACTCCGGCATCGACGTTGTTCCTACAAGCATTTTAAGCGGCGAATGCTCAGACAACACTTATTCGAGCACCAAGCTCACCTATACGCTCGATATGGACGCATTCGCGCTGACCTTCAGCGGTTCCGGCGATATGTCGTCAACTCCGTGGAGCCCTGTAAAAGATTTAATTGAAAGCATATCTTTTGCAAATACAGACGCAAAAACTTCCATCAGCACATCTGCATTCAACAGTTATTCAGAGCTGACAAGCGTAGATTTTACTAATATCTACGCTATCGGCTGGGGAGCGTTCGGCGAGGACTTAAAGCTTGGCAACATATCTTTTGACAGTACGCTGACTGATATATGGGGCTGGGCATTCTCTGCCTGCACAAGCATATCTGAAATTCGATTTGCCGAAGGAAGCGGAGATTTGCACATCCGCGAACACGCATTTGACGGATGTACAGGAACGACTTACTGGCTTGACATCCCTTCAAACACAAAATATATTGACGACTACGCTTTCTTTAACACAAACTTCAATTACAATAAGATATACAGCACGGACGTTCAGATAGGCGTTGACGCTTTCGGAAAC
The DNA here is from genome assembly GCA_946633275.1 of uncultured Clostridia bacterium. Classification (GTDB taxonomy): domain Bacteria; phylum Bacillota; class Clostridia; order Oscillospirales; family Acutalibacteraceae; genus Eubacterium_R. The sequence goes on along the minus strand of CAMPAT010000140.1, from coordinate 1,920 downwards.
GGCAAAGGCGGATATGCAAGATTTTTCAGCATTGCCGGAGCTCATACGACAACCTACGATTACGTGCTGAAGAACCGCGAAAACAGCTACGACTGGCATTATTATTGTCTCGGCGATAACACTCATCAGTACGGCACCGTAACCGTTGAGCCGACCTGCACGGAGCAGGGCTACAATCGATACGGCTGTCTTTACTGCGACGCTGACGAATACAAGGCGGATTATACAGAACCGCTCGGCCACAACTATGAATTTGACAGAAAGAGCGGCGTAAACTACTTCCTTTCCTGCAAACGCTGCGGCAGAAATGATTTTGAAGTTTCCGCAGTTGAGCCCATGTTCCGGTTTGAGGACGCTCTGTCGACTCAGAATATTGACGACGCATTCAATCAGTCCGACTACGACGCTCGCGTAGACGTAAACTGCGACGGATACATAAACGGCAAGGACTGGGCGTACATTACGCAGAATATCAGTCAGATTGACACAACCGGCAGACAGACTACGATTGACAAAAACACCACCTATCAGACTATTGAGGGCTGGGGCGCTTCGGGCGCATGGTGGTCTCCTGAGGTCGGCGAATGGGAGAACGCCAAGGATATCGTCCGCCTGCTCTATTCAAAGGATAAGGGCATTGGCCTTAATATCTACCGCTACAATCTCGGCACCGGCTCTATTGACGACAGTTCGCTTTACAATGTCGGCACAAGGACAAGATGTTTCCTTAATGAAGACGGAACATACAACTGGGATAACGACCCCGGAACAATGAATATTCTGAAACTTGCAAACACCTTCTGTCCTAATGTCAAGGTTGAGCTGTTCTCTAACTCGGCGCCCGTATTTATGACAAATAACAGAAGAGCGTATCAATCGCCTGTCAACGAAGGCGAAGATGTTATATGCAACCTCCCGTCGAGCAATTTTCAGAGCTTTGCAACGTTCGTTGCAGACTGCGCGGAACACTTTATTGACGAAGGATACAACGTAACAGAGGTATCGCCTATTAACGAGCCTGAATGGGGCTGGACGGGCTGGTACAACGGTGACGGCTCAATATCCTGCGGTCAGGAGGGCTGCCACTTTGAGCCGAACGACGCACGCGATTTCTCCAACAACGCGATGATTCCGACTCTTCAAGCGAGAGAAAAGCTCAACGGCAAGGTTGACCTTGCAATATGGGAATGCGCACAGCTTAACCATAACTGGTGGTGGAGCAGGTTCCTCGACGCGAACTTCTCATCTACAGTTACAGAAACAGTTATCGGCAGCATTACCCGTGAAAAAGCAAATGAAAACACGCGCGCAATCCGTCGCTATGTCGACACGCTCGACACTCACTCTTACTGGGCAAGCGAAAGCGACAGAAGACAGGCTGTATCGGATATGAGCGGCAAAAAATACACCACAATCAAAAAGGTTAAGTGCTCCGAGTACTGCCAGATGACGAACGACGGTTCTTCAGGCGTAGTAGGTCATATTCAGGCAGAGGGTGCTACTAACGGTATGACGATTGACTACGGTCTTGCGACAGCCGACATTATTTATCAGGATATGACGATACTCAACGCCGTTGAGTGGGACTGGTGGACAGCCTGCAGTAAAGGTATTTACACAGATGGTCTCGTATATATTGACGCGCGCGACCATTCTAACATTCAGCCTTCAAAGCGTCTCTGGTGTCTCGGAAATTACTCGAAGTTCATCCAGGAAGGCGCAAAGCGCATAAAGGTTGAAACAGGCTCAGCGTTCGGCTCTAACCTGCACACTAATGACGAAAACATTTACACCTGGGTTGACGGCGATAACACCGGCACAGACAAATATAATTATATTGAGGAGTCTGCATATCTCAATCCCGACGGAAGCGTTGCAGTAGTTTACATTAACAACTCTGACACTCTTGAATACACAAGC
>CAMPAT010000139.1 GCA_946633275.1 uncultured Clostridia bacterium | reverse complement strand
CATAATCTGGTCGATACGGCGCTGGTGGCGGCCGCCCTCACATTCTGTATTAAGGAACACGTCAACAAGCTCAAGCGCCGAGCCTGCTCCCGTAATCCTTGCGCCGAGACAGAGGCAGTTTGCGTCGTTATGAAGGCGGGTATATTTTGCGCCGAAGTAATCGCTGCAGGCAGCGGCGCGAATTCCCTTCACCTTATTTGCAGCCATTGAAATCCCGATACCCGTTCCGCAGACAAGAATCGCTTTTTCGCACTCGCCCGACACAACTTTGTCGCAAGCCTTCTGGGCGGAAATCGCGTAGTCAACCGAGTCTGTCGAATAACAGCCGACGTCGATATAATCAATATTCTTTTCGTCAAGGAATTTTTTAATTTCCTCCTTGAGCGGAAATCCTGCGTGGTCCGAACCGATAGAAATCATACCTATTCTCCTATTTTTAATTTTAACTCGCGCTCTGCCTGCGATTGTCTGAGGTAAGTCGGCATAAGGGCAGAGGGCGAAATTCTCTCTTTTTTCTCCGCGAGCTTAGCGATTGAAACAGCGTTCTGGTAAATCAGCTCCTCGTTCGGCAAGACTGTGTTATCGAGGCTGATATTATCAAAGCAGAGCTCTGCTCCGTCGCCTGCGATAATAACCTCGCCGTACTGAAGAAGCTCCTTCCTCAAGTCCTCAAGCGCAATCGCTCTGTCGGGAGTGAGGCGCGTACACACGCCGTCCTTAATCTCAAAAATTGCGTTATAAAACTGCATACGCCGCGCGTCCATAACGGCGCAGACGACGCAGTTTCTGTCGATGAAATTATACGCAATCGCTTCCAGGGTTGAGACTGAAACACACGGGATATCGTGCTCAAAAGCGAGTCCCTTAACAGTTGCAACGCCGATTCTCACGCCCGTAAACGAGCCGGGTCCTGCAGTAATCGCAATCGCGTCAAGGTCGCTGTACGGCACGTCCTGCATAACGCGCTTAATCATCGGAAGCAGCGTTTCGCTGTGCGTCAGCCCCGTGTTCGCAAATTCACTTTTGACAACCCTTCCGCCGTCAGTCAGCGCCGCGGAAGCAGTTTTTGCTGTTGAATCTATTGATAAAATCATAAAACCTTCTGCTGAAATTCAGCCTTAGTCATTACATTAAAAATTCTGTCGTTCTCGCCTGATTTTTCAATCCTGATAATCAGCGAATCGTCAGGCAGCGCGCCGAAAATGTTTTCGCTCCACTCGCAAAGCACAAAGGCGCCGCTGTCAAGCGCGTCGAAAAAGCCAACTGAATAAAGGTCGTCCCAGCCGTCGACGCGGTACATATCGTAGTGCAAAACGCGCACGCCCTCGCCCATATAATCGTTGCAGAGCGCAAAGGTTGGCGACGACACTTCCGCGCTGAGTCCAAGACCCTCGCAAAAGCCGCGCGTGAAGGCGGTTTTGCCTGCGCCGAGCTCGCCGAGGAAGCCGATGACAGTACCCGCAGGGAGCGTTTTCGCAAGCTCTGCGGCTTTAAGCTCCGTTTCACGGGCGCTATGAGTAACAAATTCAGTCATCAGAAAAGGCCTTTCGTGTTGCCGTTTTCGTCGATGTCGATATTATACGCCGCAGGAGATTTTGAAAGTCCGGGCATAGTCATAATATTACCTGCCTGGCAAACGAGGAAGCCTGCGCCGTTTGAAAGATTAGCTGCGGTAATGGTAATCTTGAATTTTTCAGGTCTGCCGAGAAGCTTCGGGTTGTCCGAAAGCGAGTACTGCGTTTTTGCGATACAAACGGGGATTTTATCCGCGCCGAGCTTGATGAAGCCGTCGATTGCGGCTCTCGTATCCTTCGGGAAGTGGACGCCGTCCGCGCCGTAAATCTCGCGCGCGATAGTACGGATTTTGTCGTAAACCGACATATCGAGGTCATAAAGGTAGTGGAAGTTATTTTCTTTCTCGCACGCAGCGACAACCTTCTCAGCGAGGTCCGTACCGCCTGCGCCGCCCTCGGCGAAGCATTTTGTAACGGCGAAATCTGCGCCCTTCTCCTTGCAGAACTGCTCAACGAACGCGATTTCTTCATCAGCGTCCTTCTTGAAGTGGTTGATTGCAACTACTACGGGCACGCCGAATTTCTTAAGATTTTCAATATGAGCGCCGAGGTTTACGCTGCCCTCTTTAAGCGCTTCAAGGTTCGGCTTCGTAAGCTCTTCCTTAGGTACGCCTCCGTTATACTTCATCGAGCGGACAGTCGCTACAAGCACGATACAAGACGGTTTAAGATTTGCAAAGCGGCACTTGATGTCGAGGAACTTCTCTGCGCCGAGGTCTGAGCCGAAGCCTGCTTCCGTAATAGCGTAGTCGCCGAGTTTGAGCGCAATCTTAGTTGCGCGCACGGAGTTACAGCCGTGAGCGATATTCGCAAACGGACCTCCGTGCATAATAACGGGCGTATTCTCAAGAGTCTGTACAAGGTTAGGCTTAATTGCATCCTTAAGAAGTACGGTCATAGCGCCGTCAGCCTTAATATCGCGGCAGTAAACAGGAGTGCCGTCGTATCTGTAAGCGACGAGGATATTGCCGAGTCTTCTCTTAAGGTCGAACACGTCGTCAGCGAGGCAGAGAATTGCCATAACCTCGCTCGCAACAGTAATGCAGAAATGGTCCTCACGCGGAATACCGTTAAGTCTGCCGCCGAGCGAGCAGACGATGTTACGAAGCGCGCGGTCGTTCATATCAAGGCAGCGCTTAACGAGCACCTGGCGCTGGTCGATATTCTGCTCATTACCCTGCTGGATATGGTTATCGAGCATAGCGCACATAAGATTATTTGCAGAAGTGATGGCGTGCATATCCCCCGTAAAGTGGAGGTTAATATCCTCCATAGGAACTACCTGGGAATATCCGCCGCCTGCCGCGCCGCCCTTAATGCCGAAAACAGGGCCGAGCGAAGGCTCGCGCAGAGCTACGACGGCGTTCTTGCCGATTTTATTCATAGCCTGGCCGAGACCGATTGAGACAGTAGTCTTGCCCTCGCCTGCAGGGGTCGGGTTAACTGCCGTTACGAGAATGAGCTTGCCGTCGGGCTTATCAGCGAGCTTGTCAAAAACGTTCTCGCTGAGCTTCGCTTTATAATGTCCGTAAGGCTCGATGTCCTCCGCGGAAATACCGATTTGAGCCGCAATATCGGTGATTTTTTTCATTTTCGCCTGCTGAGCAATTTCAATATCTGTAAGCATAACTTGTACTCCTTATTTTTATTTGATTAGTATTATAACACAGCGAAAAAAATATTTAAAGAATAAAATTAAATAAGATATTGAAAAATGAAGCGCAAAATAATATAATATATGTACAATTTTGAGCATTATTGCGGAAAGGAGAGGAGAGGAAACGAAACGCATGGAAAATTCAATAAATAATGAAAAGTCTGTTTCCGGTTTAATCAGGAGTACTGATTTACTGACTCTCTTTTCGGCTATCGCAGCGTCAGTTTACGGCCTCACGCTCGTTTACAGCGCAACTTATTCTTCGCTGAGCGGCGGCAAGGTAATCTCCTCCGACGTGCGCAGTATGCTCGTATCGGTCCTGATGGGGCTGATAATCGCCGTTGCGGTGTCTAATATCGACTACGATATTATATCAAAATTCTGGCCCGTAATCGCGGCAGGCTGCGCAGGGCTGATGGTCTTCACCTTCTTCTTTGGAGTTGCGCCGTCGGCGCGCCAGGACGCAAAGTCGTGGCTCGACCTCAAGATATTCTATTTCCAGCCGTCGGAGCTGCTCAAAGTCGGATTTA
>CAMPAT010000138.1 GCA_946633275.1 uncultured Clostridia bacterium | reverse complement strand
TCCCCAGCCTTTAGTCTTCTGCAGAGGTTGCACCGAGTAAAAATTAATTTTCATAACGTGACCGCCTTTACAATTCGATAATTTTATTATAAAATTATATTATGAATAAGTCAAACAAAAGGTATGGATATGTATAAAAAAATTGAACTTATCGGCACCGACCTTGAAGGAACGCTGCTCGACGACAACAAGGAGCTCAGCGAAGAAACTCTCTCTGCGCTCAAAAACGCATACGAAAAAGGTATTCACATCGTTCCGATTACGGGCAGACCTCTTAAAGGCGTTCCGAAATGTGTAAGAAATCTGGAGCAAATTGAATACATAATCTCGTCAAACGGCGCTAATATTTACGACGTGAAAAATGAACGGGAGCTGATTTCCTTTTCAATCGACAGCGAGAAAAGCCGCCTGCTCATCGATGAGCTGCGGCAGCTTGACTGTATGTTCGAGCCGTTCGGCGACGGCGCAGGCTACGCCGAAAAAAACGTCTTCGATTACTATATCTCGACATTTAAGGGTACGCCGCTTGAAGATTATTTCTTCTCCTCAAGGATTGTTTGCGACAGCTACGAGGAGCTTTTTGACGGGAAAAGCAGGTGTGCCGATGAAATATTCGTAAACTGTGCTGAAGCGAAAATACGCGACAGCGTAATTGAGTTAACAGAAAAGCTCGGAGGTCTGCAATACTGCAATCTCGGCGACAGATTCATAGAAATAACAAAAGAAGGTACAGACAAAGGAGCGGCGCTGAGAGCAATTTGCGATTATCTCAGAATTGATGTAAATAATACAATCGCCTTCGGCGACGGCGAAAACGACCTGCAGTTTATGCAGGCGGCAGGTATCGCAGTTGCGATGGAAAACGCCTTCCCGATAATAAAGCAGAACGCGGATATCATAACAAAAACGAATAATGAAAACGGCGTCGCAAAAATAATTAATGAGATGATTTAGTAATTCATATTGAAAATTAATCATTGTAAATAAGTAAAAAATTTGATATAATAAATTGAATATATTTAGAAAAGGGGTTTCTTTATGGCTAAAAAGAAAGCCGCCGTTGCAGCTTCAGGCGCGCCGGCGGAAAAAAAGTACATGAAGCCATCTGAGATTGTCACCTTCGGTATCGGTCTGTTCGGCGTAGCGTTGCTCACAGGCTGGATGCCCGATTATACGATGACATTCTTCGCTGACTTCGCATTCAAGGGCCAGGGCTTTGATTCTGCAAAGCTTGCTTCGGTCGTTGCGTCAGTATTTGGCGTTGCAGGCGTTGTAGGTGCAGTAATGGAGCTCATCATCGGTATTCTTGTCGACAGAACGAGAACGCCGCTCGGTAAGGTAAAGCCGTGGGTTGGCTTCGGCGCAATTCCGCTTGCAATTATCGCAATGCTCGTTTTTGTTGCTCCGAATACAAGCTCGTTTACCGTTGCTACAATCTGGATGTTTGTGATTTACGCGCTCTATACGGCGGTATCGTGTGCGGTTGAATCACCGTCAAACTGCTTTGGTGCACTTTGTTCGCCTAACCCGAAGGAGAGGTCGAGCGCTATTTCAATCGCGTCCTTCCTCCGTTCTGTAGGTCAGTCGGGCGGACAGGTAATCATCATCGTTGTACCTGCTATTATGAAAGCTCTTATGGGTAAGCAGCAGTATAAGAACGCAGAGGGACAGGGACTCGACCTTATCATCTCAACCGCAGTCTGCGCTCTCGGTATGATTATCTTCGTAATGATATTCTTCGCAAACAATAAAGAGCGCGTACCTTATACTACAGAAAAGGTTTCTCTTATTGAATCAATTAAGCTCGTATTTACGAACAAGAACCTGCTTATGGTATCGCTCACTAAGCTCTGCGGCTTCGGACGCGGCGTTTACGGCACAGTTTCGCTTTACATTGCAGTTTACCTCCTCGGCTCAAAGGGGCTTAAGCTCGCGCTCATGCTTCCTATGGGTATCGGTACTGCAGTAGGTACTCTGCTTGTTAACTTTGTACTTAAGAAATTTTCAACTAAAAAGACGTTTATTCTCTTCTGCTGCTACGGCGCAACCTCGCTTGCAATTCTTTACTTTGTATCGCGCGGTATCGGCTTTAACAGTACGCTTATCGTTCCGTTCCTCATCCTCAATTTCTTCTGCGGTATTCAGCACGGTAATACTAACGTAACGCCGAATATTATGATTGCAGACTGTGTTGATGAGATGGAATACAAGACAGGCAAACGTCAGGAGGGACTTGCTTACGCAGGCTACGGTCTGTTCTCGAAGATTGCTTCGGCAGGCACGAAGTACTTTGCTCCGTTCCTTGTTTACACTTGGTCGGGCTATCAGTTCTCGAAGAGTGCAAACGTTGCTTACGCAACTCAGACAGACGCAACTCTCAACAAGTTTCTTGCAATTTATACAATCATTCCTGCAATTTTCGTTGTTCTTCAGTTCGTTCCGATTCTCTTCTATGATATGGTCGGAGAGAAGAAGGACAGAATTACTGCCGCTCTCGCAGAGAAGAGAGCTGCCGAGGGCAATGCTGAGGCTGCAGACGAGGAGTCTGTAGTCGAGACTGTAGCAGAGGCTGTTGAGGCTCAGGCAGTAGAAGCTAACGAAAACGGCGAGCAGCTTGAAAGTAAGGAGGGGTAGTAATGGCTAATAAAGAAAAAGGCTTCAGAGCAGGCGCATATGCTGTAATTGTTGCTATAGTTATGGCGGTTGTGCTCGTTGCTCTTACAATTTTTGCTTATACCACCAGATATACCGCCTTCTCTCCGGAAAAGGTTGCGCAAGCTTATACAGACGCTATCGTCCAGACGGGCGACGGTTATAATTCATATAAGACTACTCTCGTATCCAAGAACGGCAAGCTTAAGTACGGCGACTTTATACGCAATGCGTATATGAGCCCTTATGTTAACGACGGCGAGGATGTTAAGCAGGCTGAATTTGTCGGCACAGGCAGTGAAGAAGAGCAGAAGGCAATCGATACTGTTTATTCAACAATGTACGATTACTATGTTGAGCTTCTCAATACATACGGCTGGGACGACTATGACAATATGTTTAATATGTACTTCGCAAAGCTCGTTGAAGTAAGACATAACGTTTACGGCGACGACTTTATGAATACGGACTATATGTTCGGCGCGCTTGAAGCGAATGTTCAGACTTATTCCGATTATCTCACGGGCGCTGACGAGGTGCTCGCGGCTGATAACAAGACAGTCCTTTCAGAAGCGACTGTCGGCGTTTACGAGAAAATGTTCGGCAAGGATTATAAGCTGACTGCAGAAGTTACTGAGTGCAAAGAGCTTTCTGCAGAAGAGTGCAAAGCTTATGTAGAAGCTTATAAGGAAAGAATTACGCCCATCGCCGACGGAGGCGCTGCACGCGCTGACTCGCTCGGAGTTACAGACACGGAAGATAATAAAGCTAAGACTGCTATGACAGACGCTTTTGCAGGACTTAATCACGCAGACGAGATTGAGTCTGTTGCAGAGGTTACAGTAGCTGTTAAGGATGAGAGCGGCAAGGTTAACGTCAATCAGAAAGTTAACGTTGTTAAAATCGGCAGAAGCTGGTATGTTGATAATACTAATATTGATACATCCGCTCTATACCTCGCAAAATAAGTGCTTCAAAAAAGCTCCCTTCGGGGAGCTTTTTTGCTTAATTAAGAATGATGAATTAATGGTGGGCGCTGCCCACACCCGATTTTATACCGAATGAGTTATGTTGGCGTTAACTGATTAGTTAATATAAAAACAGAATGGAGTCCTATGATTTGTTACCATTCTTTCGAGTTGCGAAAGAACGGTAACC
>CAMPAT010000137.1 GCA_946633275.1 uncultured Clostridia bacterium | reverse complement strand
CTTTACGTTAAGGAGTATATCTATAAGCAGAACGATAACGGCGACTATAAGCTCTATTCATTCTCTAACCCCGGCGAAGTCAGGGAAGTTACGATTGACTACGTTGTCGATAACGACGGCAACAAGGATGAGAAAAAGCCGATTAAAGAGATTATGGACTTCGCCTTTAACTGCGACGGCGATATCTGGAAAATCAATGTCGGTAAGGATGTTGAAAAGCTTTCCGGCGAGTCTTTCTACAGCTGCTGGGCGCTCCAGTACGTTGATATCGACGATGAGAATCCGAATTACTGCGACGTTGACGGCGTAGTTTACAGCAAGGATATGAAGGAGATTATTTACTATCCTATCGACCACGACCGTTATCTCAGACTTAAGAACGGCTATGCCGAGCTTGACAAGGACGGCGTACAGCATTCCAAACTCGTTGACGACGACGGACGCGAGATGGAAGAACTCTGGGGCACTACAGAAAAGTACGACGAGGCTTATTTCAATGAGTACAACCGGAAAGTTCGCTCATATGTTATCCCGTCGAGCGTAGAGGTTATAGGTCCGATGTGCTTCTCCTACGTTAATATTAACTATATTTATATCCCCGAGGGAGTTAAAGAAATCGGCAGTATGTCGTTCTTCGACAGCGGTAATATCTGGGAGTTCAATTCTTACACGTACGACCGGCCGATTACCGATACTTCGTATAACGCAGTAGCTTCATTTAAGTCTCAGTATCCGTCTCTTCCGGAGGGACTTGAGAAAATCGGTTCAGACTGCTTCACTAAGGACAAGGGAATTAATTATATGTATATCCCAAGCAGCGTTAAGGAAATCGGACACCACGCATTCTGGGATACCTGCTTCAAGGAAGACGGAGAGCTTAAGGCACTCTCGAAGATGTGCGTTGCGGCACCCGACGAAGCGACTTTCAAGAAGCAGACAAAAGTAGGCGACCAATGGCTGCCGAAATATGAAAAGCACCTTATTCACTATAACATCGACGTTGAATACGGCGCTACGAGATAATAACAAAACCGCTTGAATACGCGAGTATTCAAGCGGTTTTTTATTTCTTTAGGAGCAAAAGGACAAAGCCAAAACCTAACCTTCCTTATGAATGACGCCCCAAGGGACGCGCTTATTTTTATATGAAGTTCATATTTACGAGATGTTCCGCCTGACGCTGTGCGCGACGCTGGTTCTTCGTCGTGAGGTTCATAAATTTTGTTATGTCGTCAAGACTGTATCCGTTGTCGAGCAGTTCTGCGCGGCATAAGAAGTAAAGCGAGATGTTGCTCGATATCCAGTTGAGCTTAGTCGTCTCAAAAGTATGCCTTGCAAGCTTTAACGCTTTTTCGCGGTTATCAAGCAGCATTAGTTCTACGTCGCCTATCGTCTTCTTGCCGAGGAAGTTTAGCTGTTCAACGTAGCTTTCAGGACTGAAATTTCTGCGTTTTGCTCCGCTCATTTTTATCAGCTCGTCAGAAAAGGTTGTGATGTTTTCGTTGCTTTCGAGATACTGCTTGAGCGTTACAAGGTCGATTAATACCTCGCCGAGCTTGCCCTGCTCGAGAAGCTGTTCAACCTCTTCGCCGTACTTGCGGATATCGTTCCTGATACTGATGAACTGGTCGTCCGCGATTTCAAGCAGACCTGCTACTCGCGACAGCTCACGAGTAATTTTCTTCGGCACGCCGAACTCGCTCTTGTATCCGAGGTCGTGGCTGATTTCCGCCCAGGTGTGCTGGAGAGTAGAACGAATCTGAATTTCAAATTTCTTGTTCTTTAACTCTTTCGGATACTTTGAGTTTTCGCGAAGCTTGCATATGTAATGAAGCGAAAGATAACCAAAGGCTTCCGGAGTAAGCTGATTGCGCTTGTTTACGGAATTGCTCCAGTCGATATCGAAGAGACTTTCGACAATCGACGCAACTTTATCCACATCGTCGGAGAAAAAGCAGATTACTCGCGCTCCGAGAATATCCGTTATGTCGTCGAGCGTGTTGTATTTTTCACCCTTTAGCTCGAGCTTGCCTTCAAGACTCTGCTCCTCCTTGACTCTGTGTTCAACAGCCATAATGTCAATGTCTGCATTTTTGAGCTCTTTTTTTAGTATTCCTGTTACTATATCGCCGAGACGAACGTACAGCTCCCTGTCCCGCAGGTATTCGTCAATAATAGCTTTATTTTTTAAACTCATTTAATCACATCCGAATTTATATATTATATGTAATCGTCAAAAAGATTATTTACATTATTTTTGCCCCTGTGGTGATACGGGCATAGCTTGAGGAAGACCCAGCCGAGTATTCCCCCGATTGTGTTACAGATTGTGTCCTCCATAGTATCGATAATCGCATATCTCATCGGGTCGCGCGCAGGTATGATATTCGGCAGTCCGATGTTGTTCGCCTTTGCTGCCTCTTCGGCGAGCTTGAGCGACCAATGCTGAGCGTCGCCAATCTGAGGTGCGACCTGGTCGAATACGAACTCAAATATTTCCCATCCCGTTCCTGCGAAAAAGCCGAAGCCGAATGCGCCGAGCACTACTATTGGTATGCTTGCTTTTACCTTGTCGCGCTTTTGCATACATACGATTACTTCGTATCCTGCTATTGTGCAGGCAACTCCGCCGACTGTGTGCATTATTAAGTCGTACGCAGGAATTGAGTAATAGAAGTTGAGATATGCTCCGCCGAAAGACGCGAGGAAGAATCCGAATGCCGTAAAGTCCTGAATGTAAGACGGCACATATCGTGGCCACTTTGTCTCGGGGAAGAGCATAAATATTTCCCACAGGAACATCAGCGCCAGATTAGCTGCAGTCTGCAGACTCTGCTGAACGTCGCGGCGTATAAATACGCTTTCGATAAATGCGCCGACCATACATATTCGCAGAATCCACCAGTATATGAGTTCCCATTTCTTTGCATGGTTTTTGCCTTTAACGATACGATGAAAATAGTTTTTCATACTTTGCTGTGTCCCTTTGTGTTAGTATTTTTACATTATATCACTTTTTGTCGTATTTTGGTAGAGATTTTTAAAAATTATTTTGCTTTACTTTAATTATTATTACTGCTATAATGAGCTTAGAATTATTGTGGAGGTGAAAATTATGGATAAATATGTATGCGATATCTGCGGTTACGAGTATGACCCGGCAGTAGGTGTACCGGAGCAGGGTATAGCACCGGGTACTCCTTTTGAGGAGCTTCCCGAGGATTTCGCTTGTCCTCTTTGCGGAGTAGGCAAGGATAATTTTTCTAAGGCTTAATCAAAAGCGCCCCTTTGGGCGCTTTTATGCTTTTGTGAGGTGTTTTTATGTTTACAGCAGATGAAAAAAGATATGAAAAAGCGCAGTTTAATTATCTCCCGAACGGCCTTGCGCTGCCGAAAATTTCAGTAGGCTTGTGGCAGAATTTCGGATGTGACGCGGATTATGATGAAATCAGAGATATTATTCTGACTGCGTTTGATATGGGCGTTACTCATTTTGATTTGGCGAATAACTACGGCCCGAAGCCCGGTGATGCAGAGCGCAATTTCGGCAGAATTTTCGCCGAGGATTTAAAGCCGTACCGCGACGAGCTTATTATCTCCACTAAAGCAGGATACGAAATGTGGGACGGTCCCTATGGCGGCAGAGGAGGCACGCGCAAATATCTTATAGCGTCGCTTGACCAGTCGCTCGGCAGAATGGGGCTTGACTATGTCGACATTTTTTATCATCATTGTATGACTCCCGAAACTCCGCTTGATGAAACGGCGCTCGCGCTGTCGGATATTATCAGGCAGGGCAAGTCGATTTACGCAGGAATCAGTAATTAC
>CAMPAT010000136.1 GCA_946633275.1 uncultured Clostridia bacterium | reverse complement strand
CTCAGAAGCGACGTAATGGGTATTGAAGACCTCAAGGCAGGTATGGAGCTTAAGGGTACAGTAAGAAACGTTATCGACTTCGGTGCATTTGTCGACGTAGGCGTTCATCAGGACGGACTTGTCCACATCAGCCAGATTACTAACAGATACATTAAGCACCCCTCAGACGTGCTAAAAGTCGGTGATATTGTCACAGTATGGGTGCTCAGCGCTGACGTCGAAAAGAAACGAATTTCACTTACAATGAAGAATCCCAATAAATAAACAACAAGAGCGAGGAAATCCTCGCTCTTATCTATTATTCATCAATCTTTTTACAGGTTACAAAATCAATACCTGTTTCAAATATGTTTGAAACTACAATATCGCCTAATTCTATCGGCACTTCAAGAACTATATCGTCAAGAAGCTTCATTGCGTCAAACATCTTCCCTTTCGGTATTGTGCCGTTTGTCTTAACAGGACATCTCGGCTCTGCTTTACTGTTTGTGCGGACTGTTGAAGTAACTACTCTCTGAGGATTAGTCACTTCATTATAGCCGTAAACCTTTCCGCGTGGGCAGGCATTTCCCGTTACTTCATAATTGTTATTCTCGTCTACCTGCAAATGACAGCCTCTCGGGCAGGTTATGCAAATTAAATCAATCATTACTCTACCTCCTCTGCCATTACTGTAATTTCATCGCCTTCAATTGCGTCAAGAAGCGCTCTTGAAAGCTTAACGCGTTCCATTTCTCCAGGCGCCATATGAGCTCTCTTGAGCTTTGCAACAGGCTTGTCGCCGTCGAGAACAGTTACAATACTCGTGCCGAAAATTTTGCGCGGACGGAAGAAAATTTCGGCGTCCATAGCTTCACGGTGAATTTTAAGCGGAACTATAAAGCCGACGCCGTCGCCCTCGTTAACTGAAATAGCATTTTCGCGCGAGCGCTTACCTAGTTTAACGTATTCAGCGGCAGCTCTGCCTGCCTTCTGACTTTCGCCGGTAACGTAATCAACAAGGTCGTGAACGTGGACTACGTTACCGCTTGCGAAGATACCTTCGCACGAGGTTTCCATATTTTCCCATACAGAAACGCCGTTTGTCTTCGGGTCTATCTCAATTCCCGCCATACGGGTAAGTTCGTTTTCGGGAATAAGACCGACTGACAGAAGAACTGTATCGCAATCAAAATCAATTTCAGTTCCTTTAATCGGCTTTCTGTCAGGTCCTACCTCGGCGATTGTTACGCCTTCTACTCTGTTCTTACCGCGGATATCAATAATAGTATGAGAAAGATAAAGCGGAATATCAAAATCGTTAAGACATTGAACAATATTTCTCTGAAGTCCGCCGGAATACGGCATAACCTCGACGCAAGCGAGAACTTCTGCGCCCTCAAGAGTCATACGGCGCGCCATAATAAGACCGATATCACCTGAACCGAGAATGACCACTCGCTTGCCAACCATATGGCCTTCAATATTAACGTATCTCTGCGCAGCGCCTGCTGTCAGAACGCCTGCAGGACGAGTACCGGGGATAGAAATAGCGCCGCGTGTGCGTTCTCTGCAGCCCATAGCAAGAACTATCGACCTTGCTTTAAGTATCTGATATCCGTTTTCCGGATTAATGCAATGAACGGTTTTATCCTGAGTTACCTCAAGCACCATAGTATCGCACATTACCTTAATACCCGTGCCTTCAAGCATACTGATAAAGCGGCCTGCATACTCGGGTCCCGTAAGTTCTTCCTTGAAATAATGAAGTCCGAAGCCGTTATGTATGCATTGATTAAGAATGCCGCCAAGTTCTCTGTCACGCTCTACAATAAGGATATTTTCGAGTCCCTTTTCATTTGCAGCGAGCGCAGCGGCGAGACCGGCAGGACCGCCGCCGACAACTATTAAATCATAAGTCATAGCTTAGTCCCTCCTTGTCTTTGTTTCGCCCGTGAGGATATAACTGCCCGTATCGTCCTGGAGAACATCCTCAAACTTAATATTCTTATAATTCGCCATAATTTCAAGCACTTTTGGTCCGCAGAAGCCGCCCTGGCATCTTCCCATACCCGTACCTGCGCGGCGCTTAATGCCGTCGAGCGAAACGGGAGGAATAGGAGACCTGAGTGCGTTTATAATCTCGCCTTCGGTGATAGTTTCACATCTGCAGACAACTCTGCCGAATGCATTATCCTTGTCGATTAAGTCGTTTTTCTCTTCGTTAGTGAGTTCCTTAAATCTTATATGCTTTCTTTGGTCGATAAACTGAGTCTTCTTCTCAAGTTCAAGCCCGTTTTCAGCAAGCATATTAACGACCTCTTCTGCAATCGCAGGAGCGGCAGAAAGACCTGGCGATTTTATACCGCCAAGGTCGATAAAGTTATCACGCGCAAATGCGATAGTGAAATCGTCAACGTCGCTGTTGGCGCGAACGCCTGTAAAATTGCGTATATTTTCTCTGAAATTAATTGACGGGATTGACTTTAGCGATTTTTCACGTACAAAATCGAGCGACGCCGTTTTAGTCGATGTGTCGTCTTTATCGGAAGCTATTGCGTTAGGACCAACAATAAGATTGCCGTGGACTGTGGGAGCAACAAGCACACCTTTTCCGAGTTCATTCGGACATTGGAATATAACGTGTTTTGCTCTCTCTCCCTCAACCTTATCAAGCAGATAGTACTCTCCTGCGCTCGGTTTAATAGTAAATGTAGGCTCTGCAACAATATTATGAATATCGTCGCTATACACGCCGGCGGCGTTAATCACGTATTTTGCTTCAATTTCGCCGTTATTAGTGATAATTCTGTAAATACCGTTTTCGGACTTTATATCCTCAACCTTCGTATTAAGAAGAATCTCCGCGCCGTTTCTTACGGCAGTTTCAGCCATAGCAAGACCGTATTCCCACGGATTTACGATAGCGGCAGTAGGCGCAAAAAGCGCTCCGACAGCTTCATCCGAAATATAAGGCTCCATTTCTCTGAGCTCATCTCTGCCAACAATGCGCATATTCGGAACACCGTTTTTAACGCCTCTGTCATAAAGCTCATTAAGAGTATCCATCTCATTATCTGCGAATGCAACTACGAGAGAACCAATTTGCTTATACGCAACGTCAAGACGTCTGCAAATCTCCTTTGCAAGCTCGTTACCGCGAACATTATACTTGGCGCAAAGCGTACCCGGCTTCGGGTCATAGCCTGCGTGAATGATTGCGCTGTTAGCTCTTGTCGTTTCGCAGCAAACATCATTGTGCTGCTCAATCACAGCAATTTTCAGATTATATCGGCTAAGATAGTATGCACACGAAGCGCCCATAATACCGCAACCGATTACTGCAATATCATACATTAGCATTCCTCCTTGTTGATTGTGATATTTTAACATATATTACCTGAATATTATATCACAAATTGTATATAACAACAATATAGTTTAATACAACACATTAACATTGTATAAAAAATAACTGCCGAAGCAGTTATTTTTCAATCTCATTCATTAACTTGTCGTGGAAATCAGACTGTTTATCGCGCACCACCTTCGCAGGAATGAAACATAAAAGCATTACAACAGCAGACCCGAGGAACAACTCCATAGGATAAACGATATCTGAGTCGCTCGTAACTCCCTTGTTCGCCATATTTATTATGAACTGAGAAACAAGAGGACCGATTATCATAGGAACAAGAACGTACATTACCATCCTGCAGCCCTGGAAAAGACCTTCTTTTCCTTGCGGAATATAATCTCTGTATGACGCTGTAAACAGTCCTGCCATAACGAGATTTACGCCGATTGTCATAATGCCGCCGATAATCAGAAGGAGGATAAGTAAAGTCTGATTTTTGTCTATAAAAAACTTT
>CAMPAT010000135.1 GCA_946633275.1 uncultured Clostridia bacterium | reverse complement strand
CTTTTCTTCCTCACCGCCGATGTACGGAATTACATTGTCAATCATTTCCGGCCATGTGTCAAATGTTTTGCCTGCTCCGCTGATAGCTTGATATGTGCAGACGAGAACATCTTTTACACCGTATTTTTCGTGAAGAGGGAAGAGAGCCGGAACGTAAGACTGAAGAGAGCAGTTTGATTTTACTGCGATGAATCCGCGCTTAGTGCCAAGCCTCTTTCTTTGAGCAGGGATGATATTGATATGTTCTGCGTTAAGTTCAGGAACAACCATAGGAACGTCATCCGTAAAACGATGAGCCGAGTTGTTTGAAACTACGGGACATTCGTGTTTAGCATATTTCTCCTCAAGAGCTTTAATTTCATCTTTTTTCATATTAACGGCACAGAAAACAAAATCTACCATCGAAGTAATCTTCTCTATATCGTTTTCTGCGTCGAGAACTACCATGTCCTTATATTTATCAGCAAGCGGAGTGTCCATACACCATTTGCTTCCGATAGCTTCTTCGTACGTTTTGCCTGCGCTTCTTGATGATGCAGCGAGTACTACAACATTAAACCAGGGGTGATTTTCAAGCAGGGTCATAAATCTCTGACCTACCATTCCTGTTGCGCCGACAACGCCAACGTTAAATTTTTTCATACAAATTCTCCTTATAGCTCTTGTATTCTTTAATCAATTGCAATATAATATATAAACATAACCGCAATCCATATAGTATCGCAATAATTATTATATTATATAATACACTTATTAGATATTTATGTCAATCGTAATATTTGGAGAATATTGATGAAAACATCGGATTTTTTCTATGAACTTCCACAAAAACTGATTGCTCAGACGCCTGTTGAGCCTCGTGATTCATCTCGGCTTATGGTGCTTGATAAGACTTTGGGAAGCGTTGAACATAGAATTTTCAGAGATTTAACTGAATATCTTAACGAAGGCGACTGTCTCGTTTTGAACGATACAAGAGTAATTCCTGCGAGAATTTACGGCGTAAAAAAAGAGACTGGCGCTGTAGTTGAATTCTTATTGCTGAAACAGCTTAAGAATAACTCGTGGGAGTGCCTTTGCAAGCCGGGAAAACGAGCTAAAACAGGAACACAGTTTGTATTCGGAGAAGGTCTTGTTGACTGCGAGGTAACAGATGTTAAGGAAGACGGAAACAGAATAATAAAGTTCAACTGCAAGCCAGGCGAAATTTACACAATTCTCGATAAAATCGGCAAAATGCCGCTTCCGCCATATATTACTGAAGAACTTAAAAATGGTGAAAGATATCAGACAGTTTATTCTCGCGAACTCGGTTCGGCAGCTGCTCCTACTGCAGGTCTTCATTTTACTGAAGAAATGTTAGAAAAAATCAAGGCTAAGGGTGTAAATATTTGTTATGTAACGCTTCACGTAGGTCTTGGAACTTTCAGACCTGTTAAGGTTGACGACGTGACAAAGCACGTAATGCACAGCGAGCATTATCAACTGTCTCAGGAAACTGCTGACATTATTAATGAAACTAAAAAGAACGGAAAAAGAGTTATCAGCGTCGGTACTACAAGTACACGGACTGTTGAGTCAGTCGCTACGAAAAACGGTTGTATTTGTGCTGATGAGGATGATACAAGCATTTTTATTTATCCGGGATATAGATTTAAGTGTATCGACGCGCTTGTAACTAATTTTCATTTACCTGAGAGCACCTTGATTATGCTTGTTTCTGCGCTCGCAGGATATGAAAATACAATGAATGCTTATAAAATTGCCGTCGAAAATGAGTATAGATTTTTCTCATTCGGCGACGCAATGTTTATTTGTTAGGAAATAATATGAAATTTACTGTTATTAAAGAAGAAGGACACGCAAGAAGAGCTGTTTTTGAGACAGTGCACGGAACTGTTCAGACTCCTTGCTTTATGAATGTTGCGACATCCGCTGCAATCAAAGGCGGCTTGTCAACTCGGGACTTAGAGGATGTCGGAGCGCAGATAATGCTCTGTAACACATATCACCTCCACGTACGACCTGGTGATGACTTAGTGCGCGATATGGGCGGTCTCCATAAATTTACAAACTGGAACCGACCTATTCTTACCGATTCCGGCGGATTTCAGGTTTTTTCTCTCGCTAAGCTCAACAGAATTAAAGAAGAAGGCGTTACTTTTAATTCTCACGTTGACGGCAAGAAGATATTTATGGGACCTGAAGAAAGTATGCAAATACAATCAAATCTTGCTTCAACAATCGCTATGGCGTTTGACGAATGTGTTGAAAATCCTGCAAAATATGACTATGCTAAGGAAGCGTGCGGAAGAACTCTAAGATGGCTCGAACGTTGCAAGGCTGAAATGGAACGTCTTAATTCGCTTGAAACAACCATTAACAGAAATCAGCTTCTTTTCGGCATAAATCAAGGCTGCACATATGACGACTTACGTATTGAACATATGAAGGAGATTGTCAAGCTTGACCTAGATGGTTACGCAATCGGCGGACTTGCTGTAGGCGAACCTAAAGAAGAAATGTATCGCGTTATTTCTTCCGTTGAACCATATGCACCGAAAAATAAACCGCGTTATCTTATGGGCGTAGGTACTCCGGGAAATATTCTTGAAGGCGTCAGCAGGGGAGTTGACCTGTTTGACTGCGTAATGCCGTCTCGAAATGCACGACACGGCCAACTCTTTACAAAAAAAGGTATCATTAATATTAATAATGCGAAGTATTCTCGCGACGAAAATCCTATCGACGAAGCTTGTAACTGTCCCACCTGCAGGAACTATTCACGCTCATATGTTAGACATTTGTTCAAATCAGGCGAAATTCTCGGTATGAGGCTTGCAGTAATACATAATCTCTTTTTTTACAACAATCTTATGTGCGAGATTCGCACAAACCTTGAAAACGGCTCCGTTGCTGATTATAAAAATGAATATACGGATTTACTTGATACAAGAATTTAAAATAATTCTTGCAATAATATGAGTTATAATATATAATCATAATTGTTAAATTAATTTGGAGGAACTAAAAATGAACACATATTTACTTATGATGGCGTCACAGCAGGCAGCCGGAAAGCAAGGCGGAGTTAGCTCATACAGCTATATTATTCTTATGGTTGTTCTTGTTGGCGTTATGTATTTTATGATGATAAGGCCTCAGAAGAAGCGCCAGAAGGAAGAACAGGAAATGCGTTCTTCTCTCGAAATCGGCGATGAGATTATTACAATCGGCGGCATTGTCGGAAAAGTTGTAACAATCCGTGAAGAGGATATTGTTATTGAAACAGGTGCTGACAGAAATAAGATGAAACTTCAGAGATGGGCTGTTAACACAAACGTTACTAAGACGGAACAGCACAAGAAAGAAGTTGAAGCTGCCAGAGAAGCTGCAAAATCTAAGAAAGATAAAAAAGACGATAAGAAGATTTCTGATTCGGCAAAAGCTGCAGAGGAAAAAATTGAAAAATAAGTTATATAATTCAACACCCCCGAATATTCTTTAATGGATATCGGGGGATTTTTTTATGAAGAAAATTACTTTTTCAGGAACTAATAACTTATTGCTAAAATTTATACTAAAAGTAGTGACATCTACAATACTGTCAATTTTAATATTTTCATTTTTGTTTAGCAGATTATCGTATCATCTTGACTTGGATTTGAAGATTAATCTTATATTTTCGATAATAATATGCGCATTATGCGCTGCAGTTACAGCGTATGTTTCAGTATATGGAATTAAGAATAACGGAATATTGCTCGGTGCAATTGCGCAGATTCCGCTGTTATTTTATAGTATACTGAATGTAATATTTAATGAAAATACTTTTTTGTTGTTTTTGATAAAAT
>CAMPAT010000134.1 GCA_946633275.1 uncultured Clostridia bacterium | reverse complement strand
CTCCTCAAGGAGAAGGCTTTAGCGGATTTTATAGCTTTGGTGCGTTTATGCGCTTTTTAAACAGTCTCAAGAGGATGTCGGAGACATCCTCTTCTTTATGAATACTTATCTATTATTTCCCGCGCTATGACGGATTTGCGTACGCATCTGTCCATAGCGCTTTTTTCTATGTACCTGTGCGCCTCGGGCTCCTCGCAGTTCTCGTGTGAAATGAGGAGGAGCTTTGCGCGGTTGACGAGCCTGATTTCCTGCATTTTATCCTCGATTGAGGTCGTTTTCTTCTCCGCGCTTTTGACCTTGTCGCACGTCGTTTTCATCCACCGCAGCGCGTTAATCATAGATTGCTGTGAGACCGGCTTTGCGAGAGTGTAAATTCCGTAGGGCGAGAGCCTTCCGTACGCTTCGTCGATGTATTCGCCGCTTATCAGGAGCAGTATCACGCTCCCTGCAGCTGAGCTCGAGTCAATCGCAAAACGCACGCCGAGGTCGTCGCCGAGCGGCGCGTTTATTATCACAAAATCATATTCGCGCTCCGCGGCTGCGCGCTGCGCCTGGGAAATGCTTTTGACATATTTAACGGGCTTGTAGTCCGCGGCTGGGAGGACGGACGCGAGCGCGGCGTTGAAATTTTCGGCGCACGAAACAACAAGCACGCTGTACACTTGCTTTTTCAGGCTCATATGGCACGTCTCTCCCTTCTTTTCTATTCTTTAACTCTTTGTTAATCAGCAGTAAATGCCGAGTATTCTTGACGGTATGTGTTTATTGATGAATTCGCTCTGCTTCGCAATTATTTTTGCGTCCTCAAGCGTCTGCGGAAGCATTCTGAATTTTGATAAGGTTTCTTCGTCCGCTGTAAAGAGATTGAAATCTGCTACGTACGGTAAATCGAGCGAGTTTTGCGCTCCGTAAAGACCTGCGTAAATCATCAGCGCAAAGGCGATGTAAGGATTTACCGAAGGGTCTGCGCTCCTGAGCTCGGCGCGCTTGTATTCGCCGTATGCCGCAGGAATTCTGATTAGCTGCGAGCGGTTTTCGCTCGACCAGGAAATGTAGCGCGGCGCCTTGTTGTTGCCGAGCCTTGCGTAAGATTTTTCGGTGGTGTTTAAAAACGCCGTCATCTCCTCAGCCTTGTCGAGTACGCCTGCAATTATGTACGGCATTATGTTGTCCGTGCCGTCGTTCGATTTCGCTGAAAAATTTATGTGGAAACCGTTGCCCGGCTTGTCGTCGAGCGGCTTTGGCGAAAAGTCTGCGAAAAGTCCGTTCCTGTTCGCAACGGTGTTTACTACAGTCTGGAGCGTCATTACGTTATCGGCAGCGGTCAGCGGGTCAGAGTATCTGAAGTCAATTTCGTTCTGCCCCGGACCTTCCTCGTGGTGCGAGCTTTCGGGGTTAATTCCCATCTGCTCAAGAGTAAGGCATATTTCGCGCCTTATGTTCTCGCCCTTGTCGTACGGAGCAAGGTCCATATAGCTTGCCTTGTCATAAGGAATTTTTGTCGGCTCGCCGTCCTCGTCGAGCTTGAAAAGATAAAACTCCTGCTCCGCGCCGAAGTAGAACTTAAATCCTGCCTCGTCTGCATCGGCAATAGCCTTTTTGAGCAGGCTTCTCGTGTCGCACTCAAAGGGCTTCCCGTCGGGATATGTAATGCTGCAGAACATCCTTACAACCTTGCCCTGCTCGGGACGCCACGGCAGAATCATCAGCGTGTCTGCGTCAGGGTGAAGCAGTAAGTCGGAGTGAACGTCGCCGCCGAACCCTGCAATCGCGGAGCCGTCGAGCGCAATGCCGAAGTCAAACGCGCGGTTGAGCTCGTCTGTCATAATGGATATATTCTTCTGTCTGCCGAAAACGTCGCAGAATGCAAGACGGATGAATTTAACGTCCTCTTCCATGCAAAACTGAATAACTTCGTCCTTGGTGTAATTCATTTTATTACCCTCTTTCAAAAAATGCGCCCATTAAAAACGGGATAACCCCGAGATTAATGAACGCCGTTGCTCAAAATATTTATGTATATAATATACTATAAAGCCGCTTGCCCTGTCAAGAAAAAAGTCAAAAAAGTGCTTGACAAACTGCGCCTTTCGGTGTATCATACTTCGTGTAAGGCAAGGGAGTCTTTGGTTAGTCCGAGGACTCTCTATCTTTTTTATCAAATAAATACAGGCGAAGGCGTCTATAGTAACACTTACTATAGGCGCCTTTTCTTTTTCAGGAGGAATTGTTATGGCATATGTAGATGAAGTGATGGAATTTCTGAAAAGGCGCGACGGCAACGAGCCGGAGTTCCTGCAGGCAGTAAGCGAGGTATTTGACTCGCTCAGACCTGTTATTGAAGCGAACGAGGAGAGATACAGAAAACTCGCACTTCTTGAAAGACTCGTTGAGCCTGAGAGAATTTTCCGTTTCAGAGTTCCGTGGATTGACGACAACGGCCAGGTGCATGTTAACAGAGCGTACCGCGTTCAGTTCAACTCGGCTATCGGACCGTACAAGGGCGGACTTAGACTTCACCCGAGCGTTACGCTCTCCGTTATCAAGTTTCTCGGCTTTGAGCAGATTTTTAAGAATTCGCTCACGGGACTTCCGATTGGCGGCGGTAAGGGAGGCTCGGACTTTGACCCGAAGGGTAAGAGCGACCGCGAGATTATGATGTTCTGCCAGAGCTTTATGACAGAGCTTTGTAAGGTAATCGGCGAAAATACGGACGTTCCGGCAGGCGATATCGGAACAGGCGCGCGTGAAATCGGATATATGTTCGGTCAGTATAAGAGAATTCAGAAGAAGTACGAGGGCGTGCTTACGGGCAAAGGTCTTTCCTTTGGCGGTTCGCTGACGAGAACAGAAGCGACGGGCTACGGTCTCCTTTATATCACCGAGGAAATGCTCAAGTGCCACGGTATTGACATCGCAGGCAAGACGGTAGCGGTTTCAGGCTCGGGTAACGTTGCAATTTACGCTGTTGAAAAGGCTCAGCAGCTTGGTGCAAAGGTCGTTACTGTTTCTGACTCAACAGGCTGGATTTACGACAAGGACGGAATTGACGTGGAACTTCTTAAGGATATTAAGGAAGTTAAGAGAGCGCGTCTTACCGAGTACGCAAAGGCTCGTCCTTCGGCTGAATACCACGAGGGCAAGGGCGTATGGAGCGTTAAATGCGATATCGCGCTTCCTTGCGCAACTCAGAATGAACTTCATCTCGAGGACGCGAAGAAGCTTGTTGAAAACGGAGTTATCGCCGTTGCCGAGGGCGCAAATATGCCCACGACGAGAGACGCGACGGAGTACCTTCAGCAAAACGGAGTATTCTTCCTCCCGGGTAAGGCTGCTAACGCAGGCGGCGTAGCAACTTCAGCGCTCGAGATGAGCCAGAACTCAGAGCGCGTTTACTGGAGCTTTGAGAAGGTAGATAATAAGCTCCAGAACATTATGATTAACATTTACCATAACATTGACGAGGCTTCCAAGAAGTACGGCCTTGAGGGCGATTACGTAGCAGGTGCAAACATTGCGGGATTTGAAAAGGTTGCGGACGCTATGATTGCTCAGGGTGTAGTTTAATCTGAAATTTACCTATAACAAACTTTCATATATTGGCGAGGGCGTCTTGGTTTAATCGAGGCGCCCTTGTCACTTTTTCGGTGATAATTATGACTAAGTATATATTCGTGACGGGCGGCGTAGTTTCAGGACTCGGCAAGGGCATTACAGCCGCTTCGCTCGGAAGGCTGCTTAAGTCGCGCGGACTTAAGGTAGCCGCGCAGAAGCTTGACCCTTATATCAATGTTGACCCCGGCACAATGAGCCCGTATCAGCACGGCGAGGTTTATGTTACCGAGGACGGTGCTG
>CAMPAT010000133.1 GCA_946633275.1 uncultured Clostridia bacterium | reverse complement strand
TCCGCTCATAATATATTCGAGCAAATCGGCAACACAGCCCTTGTTACAATGACATGCTTCAAACTTGCATATTTTATGTATAGACGACGGAGCCTGCCCTGCACAAGCAGGAAGTCCGACTGTCTTAAGCATATCCCAATCATTATAATAATCCCCGATTGCTGCAACGTGACTTTTTTCTACGCCGAGCATATCGGCAAGGTGCATAATTCCAACGCCCTTATGGGTATCCTTCTGGAGCATTTCAAGCGTCATAACAGATGAAAGCATAAAGTTTGCGTCAGGGTTATCCATACGCTTAATCATATTATTAAGCTTCATAATCGTAAAGGCGTTTGACCAGAAAATGACCTTCATCCATCCCTCTTCCGGGATATCGTCAATAGAATCAACATATTCGTGACTTGACTTATCGACGCGCGTCGTAATCTTCTGAAAAAGTCCGCTCTTTACAACATAAACATGGTCGTCAAAATAAACGCCGATATCAACGCTCTTAAAAAGCTCGTCAAATTCGGTGGAAATATATTTAACGAATTCCCTGCCCTTAGCTCCGATAGTATTACGCCAAATCATCTCGCGCTTATTATAATCATAAATACCCGCTCCGTTTAATACAACTGCAGGCTGGTTCGCAGCGGTACGGTTATAGTTACGCTCAAGGCTCGACTGCAACCTGCCTGAAGCGAGCGTAAAATTACCGCCGAGCTCAGTAAACCTTTTAATAGCGTCCTGATTGCGCTTTACAGGACGTCTGATTTTGTTATTAAGCGTGCCGTCGATGTCGGACACTACAAGCCAGTTTTCAAACGTTTTGTCCATATGCTCCTCCTTTTAACTTAGTTAAAAAATCGGTGAAGTACTGCGGCAGCTCGCTTTCAAACTCGAGCCATTCCCCCGTTCTCGGGTGGACAAATCCGATATGCTTCGCGTGGAGGCATTGTCCGCCGAGGGAAGTAATTACCTTCTTCGGTCCGTAGACCTCGTCGCCTGCAACGGGATGGCCGATATAGGCACAATGCACTCTGATTTGGTGAGTGCGCCCCGTTTCGAGCGTACAGCGGATATGCGTAAAGTTCCCGAAACGCTCAAGCACATCAATATGCGTCGTTGCGTTCTTCGAATTCTTCATAGTGACCGCCATTTTTTTGCGGTCCTTCGGACTTCTGCCAATCGGCTGATTGACAGTCAAGCTGTCCTCTTTAATATTGCCGTAAACAACAGCCTCATACGCGCGCGAGAAGGAATGCTCCTTAATCTGCTCGGCAAGGCTGACGTGCGCCGCGTCATTCTTCGCAACGATGAGCAGACCCGAAGTATCCTTGTCAATCCTGTGTACAATTCCGGGGCGGATAACTCCGTTAATGCCCGAAAGGCTGTCGCCGCAATGGTAAAGGAGCGCGTTCACGAGCGTGCCGTCGGGGTTTCCGCTCGCAGGGTGCACCACCATTCCCTTCGGCTTATTAACGACAAGTAAATCATCGTCCTCGTAAACGATTTCAAGCGGAATGTTCTGCGCCTCAGCTTCAAGCGGCTTTGCGTCGGGCACGGTTATTTCAACCTCGTCGCCCGACTTACACTTATATTTCTTATTCTCTGTTCTTCCGTTTACGGTAACGCCGCCGTCGTCGATAATCTTCTGCACGGCAGAACGCGTAAGCTCGCTTATCAGCGACGGGAGCAGCTTGTCAAGCCTCTCGCCAAAAGCGCTGTCATCAAGAGTGAAGGTGTATTTATTCATCGCCTTCGCCCTCTTTTTTACTTTTAAAAAGGTCAAAAAGCAGATATGCTATAAGCGAAACCGCGCCGAGAGTTACGGCGCTGTCCGCAATATTAAACACCGCAAAATTAATGAATGTCGGCTCGATAAAATCAACGACGTATCCCCAGCGGACTCTGTCAATCAGATTACCGATACCGCCCGACACAACAACCCCGAGACTCCAGTAAAGCCAGAGCGACGGACATCTGTCGGAAAACATATACCACATTACACCAACGCAGACAACGACTGTCAGCGCAACAAAAATCCACCTTGCGCCCGTAAACATAGAAAACGCCATTCCCGTATTTTCGGCATAGCGAAACTGTACCACGCGCGGAATAAAAGTAACTGTCCTTCCGCCCTGCAGGTACATTATCGCAAGATATTTAGTTATCTGGTCAAACGCGATGATGAGTAAAATCATCACCGCGCAGGATATATGTTTTTTCTTATGCATAGTTTATATATTTAAAAGCTTCATTGTCTCCGCGCACTTTTTGCAAAGAGTCGGGTGTGCAGAAATTGTACCTACGCTGCGCGTAAACTTCCAGCAACGCTCGCACTTTTCGCCTTCTGCTTTTGAAATTGTAACTGAAAGTCCTTCAACGTCGCCCTTAACCTCGCCTTCGCCGTCTACAATTTCAACTGCAGATGTGATGAAGATTTCCGGAAGCGAGTCTGCTGCAGCTTCAAGGAATTCTCTAAGCTCGCCGTCAGCAAAGAGAGTTACCTTTGCCTCAAGCGGCTTACCGATAATCTTATCATTACGCGCAAGCTCGAGAGCCTTTTGAACGTCGGTACGGATTTCGTGAATTCTGTCCCACTTTGCGATGAAAGCGTCGTCGGTCTCGATGAAGTCTGCCGACGGAATTTCGTTAAAGAGCGGTGAGCGCTCATCCTTGCCTGACTCGTGCTTCATCTCGCGCCAGATTTCGTCGCAGGTGAACGCGAGAATAGGCGTAAGCACAAGTGTAAGCGCGTCAAGCACCTTGTAAAGTACAGTCTGCGCTGCTCTTCTCGACTTTGAGTTGGGAGCAGAGGTATAAAGTCTGTCCTTAAGAACGTCAAAATAGAAGTTACTCATATCTACAACGCAGAAATTATGGAGTGCGTGCGCAGTAGTATGGTACTCGTAATTATCATATCCCTCGCGCGCTGTCTTAAGCACCTCGTCAAGCTTCATAAGAGCGTACTTATCAAGCTCTTCAAGCTCTTCTGTAGCAACCATATCTTTATCAGGATCAAAGTCATAAAGATTTCCGAGGCAGTATCTTGCAGTATTTCTGATTTTTCTGTAGTTATCGGAAATCTGCTTGAGAATTTCAGGGCTGATACGGATATCTGCGTGATAATCGGCAGAAGCAACCCAGAGGCGGAGGATATCCGCGCCGTACTTGGAAATAACCTCCTGAGGTGCGATACCGTTTCCGAGGGATTTACTCATCTTTCTGCCTTCGCCGTCGACGGTCCAGCCGTGGGTGATAATCTCCTTATACGGAGCGCCCTTGCCGGCTGCAACAGAAGTGAGGAGCGAAGACTGGAACCAGCCTCTGTACTGGTCTGCGCCCTCGAGATATACGTCTGCAGGCCACTTGAGATACGGTCTGTTCTTGCAAACTGCAAAGTGCGAAGAACCTGAGTCGAACCAAACGTCCATAATATCAGTTTCTTTTTCAAAGCCGCTGTTCTTGCCGCAATGAGGGCAGGTAAAGCCTTCCGGTACGAAGTATTCTGCCTCGTGTGCGAACCAAGCGTCTGAGCCCTCCTCGCCAAAAATATCGGATACCTTATCCATAACCTCGGCGCTGATAATCTCTTTTCCGCAGTCCTTACAGTAAATTACAGGAATCGGAACGCCCCATTTTCTCTGACGTGAGATACACCAGTCTGCGCGCTCCCGAACCATAGACTGAAGTCTGTCCTTGCCCCACTCCGGGAACCACTTAACGTCCTCTGCAGCTTCTACTGCAGCGTCCTTGAAGTCATCAACAGAGCAGAACCACTGAGATGTTGCTCTGAAAATAACAGGCTTATGGCAGCGCCAGCAGTGAGGATACTGGTGCTTAATCTTCTTAAGCGCGAAGAGTTAGCCGTGCTCGTCGAGA
>CAMPAT010000132.1 GCA_946633275.1 uncultured Clostridia bacterium | reverse complement strand
GAAGGCTTCGGTAAGCAGGACGGACAAAGCGGCAACAGGCAAAATGCACAACCGCCTGCTCAGCAGGGCGACAATCAGCAGAACGCACAACCGCCTGCTCAGCAGAACGACAATCAGCAGAACGCACAGTCTCCTGCTCAGCAGGGCGACAGTCAGCAGAACAACAGTCAGCAGAACAACAACACCGACAACAAATCGGACAGCACAGCTCCGAGTGACAAGAACACCTCAACCACAGACACAAACCTTAACGTTATTGAAACTGAAAAAGGTATGCGCCGGATGGATATGAACAGAGGTCACAGCAATATAATTCAGGTGCTCTGCTACCTCTTCGGCGGTCTTCAGATTGCTATAATTGCAGTTATTCTGCTCTACCTTGCATTTTCAGAGTTCAACAAACTAA
Source organism: uncultured Clostridia bacterium (assembly GCA_946633275.1). Classification (GTDB taxonomy): domain Bacteria; phylum Bacillota; class Clostridia; order Oscillospirales; family Acutalibacteraceae; genus Eubacterium_R. The sequence continues at coordinate 3,467 of CAMPAT010000132.1, read as the reverse complement.
GCTTTAATCAAACGCTTTTCAAATTTAAAAAATAGTTATATCAAAACAACGCCCCTCCGTGATTAACGGAGGGGTAAGCTTATTTACCGATATATTTATAAAACGCGGATTCAGAAGAATCAGTACCGACAAAGTTCATCTTGCTCTTAAGCGGAACTTCATCGAGCGACTGCATATAATCATATTTAGTGACACATTCGCCTTTAGTAACGATAAATGCGCGCGCAGATGAAGTATATTCAACGAGTGGTGTGCCGCAGCCGATAATAAATATCAGCATCACGGTTAAGAACTTCTTAGCGTTTTTCTGATACTCCTTTGAATTCTTGTCGACATTCTTAGCCTTATTTCGTGTTAATTCCGGCACAAGATATTCCATCAGCATAAGCATAAGAAGGAAGAGCGCAGGAATTGAGGCGCGCATACAGAAATCTATCGAATTTCCGACTGTAATGAGCGGAATAACAAGAAGCGAAGCGCAAATTACGCCGCTTTCAAAGCGGTTTTCCTTATTCCTGAGGAAAAGAAGCATAAAGCCGAACTCAAACATTACGAACAGAATATACATCACAACGAGCGCGAGCATACTGTCGTCCGCTCTCGGATGAACGAATGATGAGCCTGCGCCGCCCGACGTACCTGATGACGAAGTATTATTCATATAGTACAGAGCGAATACAGGAAGAACAGTAAGCGCCGCAATAATATTCTGAGGAGTAAACACATTTTTGAAGAACTCAATAACTGCCTTATTCTTCGCTGCAACGATGAAACCTCTGACAGCAAACGCAAGCATATATATTGCGAGTCCTACGAGCGGCAAGGGCGAAGTCGGCAGGAGAAGAAGCCCGATGAGCGCGAAGGCTCTCTCGTCCTTTTCGTTAAACGCAACAGCGCAGGCGAGCCACGCAGGAACAGACTGATTAAACACCCAGCAAAGCTGAGTCGACATACTGCTGTACTGAAAATAGCCTGCCCACCACTCAATATGAGAGAGGAAGTTTTCAGGCACGGCAAGCGAGCACAGCGAATCCATACCGCTAAAAAGCGCGAAAATTGCAAACGCGATATATACAGCCTTTTTTCTGCCGTTTCCTACTCTGAACATAACGAGAAGGAATGTAACATAAACAAGCACGAAAGACCAGATAAAAATTGCAATTCTTGCAGCGAGCCAGCCGACTTTAAAACCACCGAGCGCAACGCCTGCTTTGCCGACAAGAGCAGGCAGAAGCCAATAACCGATATAGTAAACGAGACTCTCGTCATTGCCGTTTTTATACCTTACGGGCCAGGCAAAATTAATCAGGTCGCGGAAAATAACGTTCCTGTACTCATAATCTTTTTTCTGCGTGAAAAAGCCGCCCTGCCCCGAGAGAAACAGCCATACTAAAACGAAAAGCGCGACTGCAAGGAGCGTTCTCCTGCTGATTTTAATTTCTCTGTCCTCACATTTTGAGGCGAGGAAAAGTGCAAGAACAAGAAGAACTGCGCACGGAATGCCGATAAACAGCTTAAGCCACGTTAAAAAGAATATCATCGATGGTACTGCAAGAAGCACGAGCGCAGAAGCACGCAGTTTTTTATAATGTAATGTTATCATTTTTATCCTCAAAATTAATTCTTTCTTCTTCAATAACAAGCGGACGTTTCATAACGCGAGTATTGATATTCATAATATACTCCCCGAGGAAGCCGAGGAAGAAAAGCTGAACAGAGCCGAGAAACGTAATACTTATTACCGTAGGCACAGCGCCGCCAGGAAATCTGTCCCACCAAATCAGCTTCATCACGAGGTAAACAATACCTATCAGAGCGCTAATCATAGCGACAATAAAGCCTGCAAAAGAGGCAATCCTCAACCCGATTTTAGTATAAGACGTGAAGCTGAGCATAGCCGCGTCGTAAAGAGTGAAGAAATTATTATGCGTTTTTCCTGCGGCGCGTTTCGGCTGAGTATATTCAATATCCTTACGCTTAAATCCGAGCTCCGCCACAATTCCGCGGATAAAAGGAGTCGGGTCGTCGAGCTTACGAAGCACTTCAATAAAAGACCTGTCGTAAAGTGCGAAGCCTGTAAAATGCTCAATCTGCTCAACGGGCGACATCTTCTTAATCAGCTTATAATAACAGGTGCGTGCAAAACGCACGAAGGGATTTTCCCTGCTTGCAGTCTTAATGCCGCAGACGATTTTATATCCTCTCTCCCACTCGTGAACAAAACGAGGAATCATCTCAACAGGGTCCTGAAAATCGGCGCATACGGGTATTACGCAGTCGCCGTCAGCCTGCAAAAGCGCATAATACGGCGAATTAAACTGACCGAAATTCTTAGCGTTAAAAATCGCCTTCACCTTCTTATTCTCTGCGCAGATTTCACGTATAAGAGCGCGAGTATTATCGGCAGAACAGTTATCGATTATGAGTATCTCATAATCGTACTGCGAAAGCGAGGTCTTAAGCTCGTTTTCAACCGCCGATGTAATCTGAACAATGTTATCTTCCTCGTTATAACAAGGAATTACAATCGCAATTTTTTTCATCTTTATCCTCAAAAATATGTTTTTTATACCAGTCTACTGTACGTTTTATGCCTTCGTCAAAGCTAATCTTCGGTACAAATCCCGTATCAGCCGTAAGCGAACCTATATCAGCGCAGAGATACATCGCCTGATTTTCAAAATAATCTATCGCTCCGAAGTTGCACTCGGCAGCCGCATTTCCGACTGCGTTATATATCTCGGTAACATATTCCCTCAAGGCGGCTTTTTTGCCGCTTCCGGCGACGTAGGTTGCGCCGTCTTTGCCGTACTCGGAAATCAGGAGAAGCGCTCTGCCCAAATCTTCATTATAAATATAATCCCAAATCTGGTCACAGGGCGTAAAATCGCAGCTTTCTCCTCTTACAAGTTTTCCAATCGTGGTCATAACCATCGTATAAGGCTTATCGCCGGGGCCGTAAGCAGAGATAATCCTGCACCAGTTAAACTTAATTTTCAGCTTTCCGCACAGGTCGTAAGCTCTCCTGCCTGCTTCAAGCTTTGCTTTGCCGTAGTAATTAACAGGATTACATTCAAGCTCAGGAGTAAGGACTGTTCCGTATGGCACGACGCCGTATTCAGCCTGCGAGCCAACGCCCACGAAGGAAGTACAGCCTATTTTATGCGCAAGCCTTACTGCGTCGAGAGTGTACACAACATTCTTCATCTGTGCCGCTTCATCATTTCTGTCAGCGCCGTACGTGCCGCTCCACGCAAGGTGAAAAAACGCGTCTGCCTTAATGTTATCATTAAAGGACTTTAGCTCGTCAAGCGAGCATTTAATAAAACGTACTTCTTCAAAATCAGGTGCTGTCCGTCCGAGTACCGTAACACTTACGCCGCGCGCCAAAAGCGCTTTAATCAGTCCGTAGCCGACTGCTCCGCTTGCGCCCGTAACAACTGCACTATTCATTGTTTTTTACCCTC
>CAMPAT010000131.1 GCA_946633275.1 uncultured Clostridia bacterium | reverse complement strand
AAACTTTCATATTTCCTCGATTAAATATAAATTGATATAGTCATAACCATAGCCCGTGTCCTCGTGACACAGCTCAATTTGTGTGTCAGGCTCGATGATTGCGCCATATTCGTCGCGCACGTCATCAGCTATTTGTGACGCATAGAAGTACATATATCGTCCGCACGCGACGGGCGCAGGAGGTACGCTGCCGAATTGTTGCACCCACCACGCTTCATTCTGCTGCCATTCGTATTCGCCTTCTTCGGGCACTTCTATGACGCCTATGTATTCAAAATTGATGGACGTTTTTACAGCCCATTCAAATGCTTGTATAGCTTTCATCGTTTTGTATTTTAGATGTTAGAATAGCCGATAATGAGTAATGCGAATGACAGCGCGGCAACGCACGCCATTCCAGTTAGCGCGTTGACGATTCGGCGCTCGCCGTGCTCGCTGTTAGCGTATGCGCGAGCCTTGACGATAGAGCGCAGAACTACGATTTTTGCGTGCTGTAATGCGACGCAGACGTATAAACCGAACGAATAAGCGATGATGGCGCAAACGAGTAGCGCGAGAAATGAGAAATTTGCCATAATGATGATTAAAGATTTTTAAGTGATTGTACATTGTAGAATCCAGCCTCATAGATGCCTTCTTCCATGTCTTGTTCCTCGTATGATTGCAACGCCTCGACAGCTTCCTCTCGCGTGTCGAATACGTCAATAATTGTGCCTGTTTCGTAGCACGTGACAGCGTAATATTTCATAAGCTTGCCTTGTTTTATCATTTACTGACGAGCGCGACGACGAGCCCGTCCGAGTCAATTACGCGCTCCATTAGCACGTAATCTTCCTCGTTTTGGTCGTACCATACAATCTCGCGCCATTCGCCGTTCTCGTTGCGGAAATAGCGATTTGAGCTTTGGTCGCCTGTGATAAATTCGCCGTCAGCTTCATACGCGAATTCTTTTCCGTCGTTCCACGCGATGTGGTCGTAATGGTGGTTGCGCTCGCATACGTCGATGTAATCAAAGTCGATGGAATCCTCGAGGACGTTGCAAGCATCGCAATAAATGTCCTCGAGCTTGTCGGTCATATCGACCTCCATTTGAAATTCGCGCACAGCTCGCGCGATGATAGCTAAAACACGTTCCATTGTTTGTTTGTTTAAGGGTTAGTAATGTGTTGCACCTCCTTGCCGTGTCGCTCGGCACGCTAAAAGAGCGTGAGGTCGTGCGTTGCTTTTAGCAATCAAGAGTGACGATGCCTGACCAGCCGCGACCCTCTTCGGTATATACATACGCTTTGCGGTATTCGTCGTCGATTTGATTTGCAAGGTGCAGGAGTTGCCGTGCCTGCAACTTCGCGCGCTCGTTTGACGATGCGCAGATGGTTGTATGTGTGCGCCCGCTGTGATAAGGTCGCACCATTTCCTTGCCGTCGTCCTCGCGACGCACGCGCACACATTCAATAAAATATACCTTCATTGTTCGTCCGCTTGTCCGTGTTGCGGTAGGGCTGAGTGGAATAATAATACTCAATCAATTGAGAGTAGAAAGAAGGGAATGAAGCAAAAGCCGACGAAAGCGGCGCAGAGTAAAACAACCCAAATGACCGCAGCCGCTGTGCCGTCTGTATAAAGCGCGGCAGTTTGCGGCAGCGCAAGCGCTTCCGTAACGATAGAATAACAGCCTACAACCGCACCCGCGAGAGACGCGGCGAAATAAGAAATAATAGATGTTTTTTTCATTGTGTCGTATGATTGAAAATTAGCCGATGAGACCTATGGCAGAAAGACCAGAGAGCATCCCTGCCGAAAAAACAATAATTGCGGCGTCAGCGCTGATGAAAGCGCAGAAAGGAGCTAATGAAATAGCGATGACAGCTCCGAGCGTGAGAGCCGCTGAAATACGCTCTTTAATGTTTTTTTCCATTGTGTTACGTGTTTAAAGTGAGTCGATAAAAGTGTGGGCACGGGCAGACTCGCTCCGCCCTGTGCTGCGCCTTGATTCGCATCCTGTGCCCTGCGCTCTTTAAAAAGCATACGTGCCGAACTCATCTATGCGCTCGCCGTCGTAATAAGGTTCCCAATTACGCTGCCCGACTCGCGCGCCTAATGCGTTGAGCCTTGAGCGTGTTGTGACGGTATTCCAGCCCGCAAGCGAAAAGAAACGCTCGCCGTTATCGTAGAAAGTGGCTATATTATTGCCGTGCAAATATACTCCCGTGCCGCCCTCAACGCGACGGACCTCGGTATTACTCTCTTTCCAATTTCTGCGCTCGCGTACTGCTGCGCACATTCTTTTCTCAATTTGTCTCATAATAAATTGTTTTTAATTAGAATATAAGTTAATTAAATATATCGCGAAAAACGCCGTTTATTTGGCGTGTGCTGCGTCGTAGATGTCGCGGACATACTTTGCGCAGTCGAGCACGTAAACGAGCACGCAAGGCACGTAAACGAGCGCGAGCGCGACGATGCAAAAAAATGTCGTCTCATTCATAGCGCAAGAGATTTACGTCCTCGATGTCGTCCTCGGGATACTCTCCCGCTGTTGCGAGTCTGTCGCAGGCATCCATCAATGCTTCGTTCACGTTGTAACCCTCGCCGCTTTGCGTGAAGGTCGCGCCACTTATAAGAGTTACAATAAATAAATACTTTTTCATTGTGTTACGTTTGTTTGTTTGGGTTAATAAAATAGGTTGTCAGGCGGCGGGACTTGCACCCGCTGCGGAGCTTTTACCCCTCGCCCTCGTCGTCGTCGCTGTCTCCAGCGGCTAACGTTTAAAGATAGTAAAAAAGGTTTGCTGTGCGCGCTGTAATAGCGTACAACGTGCCCGACTCATCGCCGCGGAATAAAGCGCCGTTAACGCCGTAAATTCCCACGCTGTATGCAATGTTAGTTAAATGCTCTTGTATTGCGTTGCGTTCTGTGTAAGTAATATCCTGCGCGACTTTCGCGCGGATAGCGTTTTTAATCTCTTTTAATGTCGTTTTCATTGTTTTGTAGTTTTAGAGTGTTAATAAAAAATCGTTTAGTTGTGGGCGTGAGAGCTTCGCACTCTCTCGCAGGCTTGCAACCTGTCGCCCTGTGCTGTTACGCCTCGCCGATGCCGTCCTCCTCGAGCACCTCCCAAATGGCTTGCGATAGCAAATAACAGCGGATTGTGACGTCGCACGCTTCGGCTCCGTCGCTCAGGAGCTTTGCGTAGTCGCTCCCAAACTCCTCGCACGCTTCCGCGAGTAGGTCGAGATTGTGGCAGATGTACCCCTCAGCTTTCCACGTGTTGAACGTATAAGAGCCCGAAGCGTTGCCCGTCACGCTGTCGTCGTCCCACAGCGTATCGTTCAACTCTTGCGCGATTTCTTCGCGTGTTTCTCCCATTTGTGCTACCTTGTCGTGGTGCTCGCTGATGTAGTTCTTAACGTCCTCTTTTACTGCCTCGTAATAGTTGTATTTTTCCATTGTGTTGTGCCGCTGCCTTGCGGACTTGTTAGGGCTTCAGGCTCGCCCGATTGATAAATAAAAGATTGTGCCTGCGGGCGGTATCGCTCCGCCTTCGCTCGTTGCTCGCAGGCTGTCCGTGTGTCTGTTACTTTTCGAGCTTCTCGAGGCCTCGTGATTCGCTGATGTCTACGCGGTCGTAATTAACAGACGTTTCCATCCACCAATCTGTCGTGCTGTTTATGTTGTGTATGTTCGCGATGCTCTGCGCAAGTTGTGCGATTTCACGTATCGCGTGAGTTGCTGCGCCTCGGATGTCGATTTGCAAAGATTCATACGAGCGCTCATCGCGCACGACGTCCAACGCGCGCTCGTGTTTCTGCATTCTTGCAAGTAAGCTGTTTGTTAATTTCAGTTGTTTACGTGCTTCGCTGTAATTGTTGTTC
>CAMPAT010000130.1 GCA_946633275.1 uncultured Clostridia bacterium | reverse complement strand
TCGAGGGGTCGGAGCAGGCGCCCATGGAACCCTGATGCCGGACGACGGGACCGGAACCGTGGGATTCTTTCAGGCGGCCGAAGTTCCATCTTTTGATGGAGCCGGCGTAACCCTTGCCCTTGCTGGTGCCGCTCACGTCAACCTTTTCGCCTGCGGCGATATTCTGCTTGAAGATAACTCCCTCTTCAACGTCGGTTGAATAATCAGCGGTAAAAGTAATAGTAAACTGCTGATTCCATACGCCGTTATTCTCAATATCGCTCTTCGTGTAACCTGTGCCGACGAAATTAGGCACTTCGTACTGCTTTAGCTGCTGAGTTACTGTAGTTGTTTCAGGCTGTTTTACGAGGTCGGTAAATTCGACAACATATATGCCTGCCGCGATTGCGGCAACGATGAGGATTACGAGAACGATAATCGTAATTCTGCTCTTTCTGTTCTGCTGCTCATCATATTCCTGGTGAACAGTATAATTTGTAGATACTGCAGACTGAGCCTGAACTGACGGCGCTGCGTCAAGTCGTTCTCTGAAATCTGCGATATTCTTAATTCTCTTCTCGGGGTAAATCTGCATACCGCCGCCGATTGCCTTAATAACGTGCATCGGGATTGTTTCCGCAATAGAATTCGGAATCATTATCTTATCATTCGTCTCGCGAGCCTGCGCACTCGGCGGATTTGTGCCCACGAGAGCGCGGTAAATGCAGGCGGAAAACGCATAAATATCAGTAGCAGGGCCAATCTTATGATTATTATCATACTGCTCAAGAGCAGCGTAACCTTCCTGCCCCGTGAACTCAAAGGGGCTCGAAATATCAGCGCACTCCTGAATGCAGAACGGGCTGAGTCTCACCTTGCCGTCGCGGCAGAGTACAAGATTATCGGGCGAAATTGAGCCGTGTACAATGCCGTTATTATGCATAGCCTCAAGAGTGGTAAGAACAGGCATAAACATAAGTCTTGCGCTGTCCCACGCGATATAACCGTTTTCATTCCTGAGCAGATACTCGCGAAGCGGAATGCACTCCATATGCTCAATTATCGCATAAATAGTATTGTTTTCCTCGAAAACATCGTAAACGGGAACGACGGCGGACAGGCTGTGCATTTTCTCAAGGGTCGTCCAGAGCTTATAAAACGACTGCTTAAACTGAACAGCAGAGTCGATATATTTCTGGCGGATACGCATTTCCGTTGCGCCCTCAAGTCTGTTCGCAATTCCCTTCGGGAAAAATTCTCTTACAGTAATCTTCTTATCGAGCTGAAGGTCGTAACCCGCATAAGTTACCGCGTCGCTCTCAACGCTTATAACTGCGCCGACAACGTACTTATCCGCAAGGACAGTTCTCTTAGCAAGATACATCATCTCGTTTTGCTCGTCGTTATTATAGCCACACTCGGCGCAGACTGCACCCTCCGTAAGCTCATTAAAGCAATTAAGGCAAAGATTATCAATATCTCTCATAGCAATATCGCTCCAAATCCATAATATATTATAATATATCAACATAATCACTTAAAGTCAAGAATTGAGTTGTTAATAATAATTAAATTTCCTTGAAAGTATGCGTAAGTTAAGTTATAATATTCGCATAAAGATTATTCGGAGGTCAATATGAATTTTAAGGAGCTTCCTAACGGAATGTGCGACGGCTTCGTCGTGCTCAGGAAATGCGAAGAAAAGAAGACGAAAAACGGCAGCACTTATCTTGATTTAATAATCGGCGACAAGGGCGGCGAGATGACTGCCAAGCTCTGGGATTACTCAGGCGACAGCGGAATTTTCGAGCAGGATATGGTGGTTAAAATCCGTGGTACAGTCGAGCAGTATAACGGAAAAGACCAGTTCAGAGTATCTCAGATTCGTCCTGTGAGCGACAGCGACAGCTATAATCTCGCAGACTTAATCCCCTCGTCTGACATCGGCGGCGAAATGCTGTTTGATATGATGATTAATAAGGTAAACGCCTTTAAAAACGATAATCTCAAACGCATTGTGCTTGAGATAGTTAATGAGAAAAAGCCGCTTATGGTTAAATATCCGGCGGCGCTCAGGCTTCACCACGCAATGCTCGGCGGGCTGATGTACCACACGATGAGCATCGTTAAGGCTGCAGAGGCGCTGTGCACCGTCTATCCGGGAATTAACCGCGAGCTTCTCCTCGCGGGCGCAATTCTCCACGACGTTGCGAAAACGTGGGAGCTTGCAGAGAGCAAAACAGGTCTCGCAAAAGGTTACACGAACGAAGGTGAGCTTATCGGACACCTCGTCAAGGGCGCTATGCTCATCGACGAAGCCGCAAAGAAGCTCGGCATTGAAGGCGAAGAGGTAACTCTCCTTGAGCATATGGTAATTTCCCACCACGGCGTCCCCGAATTCGGCGCCGCAGTACGCCCGATGTTCCTCGAGGCAATCGTTCTCGCAAAGCTCGACGACCTCGACGCAACAATCTTTGAAGTTAACGCCGCAACGGCAAAAGTCGAGGCGCACAGCTTCACCGACAGACAATGGGCACTCGATAACAGGAAACTTTACAACCACGGATTATCAGACACTCAGCACAAGGTGAATTTTAATGGGAATGACTAACGCCGTGTCCGAAGAAAAATGGACAGAAATAAAAATTACCGTTTCTGTAAACGACATAGAAACGGCGGGCAGTATTGCAAATATGGTCGTGCCATACGGCATTTACATTGAGGATTACTCCGCGCTTGAAGAAGAAACAATGGAAATAGCGCACATCGACTTAATTGAAGAAAGCCTGCTTAAGAAAGACAGAACAAAGGGTATCATCCACGTTTACGTCAACCCTCACGAAAATCCGCTTGAGGCAACTTCTTTCCTGAAGGAGAGGCTCGACAGCGAACACATCGCGCACAAAATCGAGGTCGGCGACTGTCTGACTGAGGACTGGCAGAACAACTGGAAGCAGTACTATCACGCTATGCCGATAGGCAGAAAACTGCTTATACGTCCGCTGTGGGAGAACGATTTTGACGCAGACGGAAGAAAGGTGCTCAACATCGAGCCGGGACTCGCTTTCGGAACGGGCTCTCACCCGACGACAAAGCTCTGTCTTGAAACTCTCGAGAACTACATAAGCAGCGACTCAGCGGTGCTCGACATCGGCTGCGGAAGCGGTATTCTCTCAATCGCGTGTCTTTTACTCGGCGCAAAAAGCGCGCTCGGAGTCGACATCGACTCACTCGCTGTAAAAACGGCAGTATCCAACGCGAAAGAAAACGGATTTGACGAGCCGACCTTCACAGCTGTGCAGGGTAATCTGTCGGAAAAAGTCAGCGGCAAATTCAACGTCATTGTTGCAAATATCGTCGCAGACGTGATAATGCAGTTTAACACTCAGGTCGGACAATTCCTGACTGACGACGGAGTGTACATCACGGGCGGCATTATCGAAAACCGTGAGGACGAGGTGCTCTGTTCCTTTGCACAAAACAATTTCAAAGTTGTCAGCCGCGCCGAAAATAACGGCTGGCTCGTATTTGTATTAAAAAAGGCTTCCTGACGGAAGTCCTTTTTTAGATTCAAGGAGCTCGCTTTGCTCGCGAGGCTCAAGACTCAAGGTGTCGGGTGCTGCGCACAGCTATTAAAAAACGGGTGGGGCTTCGCCCACCCTTAAACTTAAAACAAATTTATCCCAGCATCGAATAGCCGTAACCGTTTGAGATTGCGTCGATGGGCGCGCCCTGCTGACAGAGCGGGCAGTTGTTTGCGTGATACGCCTCGTAATTCGGCACATCAGAAAGATTAAAAATCGTGTTAGCAGGAACGCCTCTGATAGTATCAACAGCGCTGAAGATGCTTGAAATTCCGGCAATTCTGCCGCCGTAGTATTCCACGCTTTCCATAGC
>CAMPAT010000129.1 GCA_946633275.1 uncultured Clostridia bacterium | reverse complement strand
CGTCTTGCTCTTATGCTTTGAGCCGCGGACCTTCGCAACGAGCGCAGAAACCTTATCGCCGATTCCTGCAATCGGATTTGCTCCGCCCGTGCCCATATAAATTGCGCCGGCGAAGCCTTCGTTCGGGTACCATGCGGTAAAGCAGCGAACGATGAACGAGCCCATCGAGTGACCCATAACGATAATCTTCTTATCGGGATAAGCAAACTTCGCCTTTTCAAAGCTCGTCTTGAAGTCCTCAACAAGCTTCCTGTAGCCGTCCTTCTCACCGAAGTAGCCCGTCTCGTCAAAATTAGAATTCGACTTACCGTGGTTCGCCATATCGTGGATATAAACGGCATATCCCTTCGACACCATAAACTCGATAAAGCCTCTGTATCTCTCCTGGTGCTCAGCCATACCGTGATTGATTACGAGGACAGCCTTTGCCTCGCCCTCGTCAGGCGTGTAGGCGTTTCCGAAAATTTCGCAAACGCCCGTCGCTGACGGGAAACTATATGCTTCGATTTTCATAAAATTACTCCTTTATACAGCAAAATTATTCTGCTGCTTCCTCCTCAGGAATATCAGATGTGCAATGAGGGCACTTTGTAGCTTCAATATCAATCTCGCTCTTGCAGAAGGGGCAGATCTTGGTAGTAGCTGCTTCCTCTTCCTCCTCTTTCTTCTCAACAAGGCTCTTCGCCTTATTTGCAGACTTAACGATGAGAAATACGATAAATGCTACGATGAGGAAATTCAGTATTGCGGAAATGAACGCGCCAAAATTGAGAGTCTGACCCTTAATCACAACTGCGAGTCCGATATCCGTACCGCCAATCATCGCGATAAGAGGATTGATTAGGTTGTCGATAAGAGCGTTTACGATTGCGCCGAAAGCGCCGCCGATGATAACGCCGACTGCCAAATCAAGCACGTTTCCCTGCTGGATAAATTCCTTAAACTCAGATACAAATTTTTTCATTTTTTTACTCCTTTACATTAATGTAAAATATTAACATATATACTATATCACATTACACCCGTAAAATCAAATGCGGGAATAAATTTTTTGTCAGCAGAGGTAAGTTCCTGAATAAAAATGTTGTTAATTCCTTTTGAAAGGGCATAATCAGTCACCTTATCGTACTCGCGCTGAGTAATCCTGCGCCCGAGTTCAGGCACGGCGGACAAGTCGCCGCAGGGAGTGTACTGCGCCATAAGCGAAATATAAGTATCGCGGAAGTTTTCATACAACCAGTCAATGATTTCGAGCGAAGAATTAGTGTTCTGCGGAAGGATAAGGTGGCGCACAATGACGCCCTTTTTCATAATTGAGCTTTCGTCAAACTCATCGTGCGGAAGCTGCCGCCGCATTTCGCAAAGCGCCGCCTTCGCAACCTCAGGATAATCAGCCGCTTTGCTGTAAAGCGAAGCTTTATCAGAGCGGATATACTTAAAATCCGTAAGATAAATATCAACAAGACCGTCGAGCATTTTAAGAGTGTCTGCGCTTTCATAGCCCGAGGTGTTATAGACAATCGGCACGGGCGGCTTCCGCTTTCTCAGCACATCTGCAAGGCGCGCGGCGTAGTGAGTAGGATTCACAAGATTGATATTATGCGCGCCCTGACCGACGAGATTTTCAAAAATTCTTATCAGCTCTCCGTCGCTGATTGCAACGCCCTTATTCCCGTGGCTGATTTCAAAGTTCTGGCAGTACGCGCAACGCAGATTGCAACCGCTGAAAAAGACTGCGCCGCTCCCGTTTTTGCCGCTTATGCACGGCTCCTCCCAAAAATGAAGAGCCGCCCTCGCAACGCGAAAACGCTCGGGACTTTTACAAAAGCCGAGCGTGTTTTCTCTGTCAATATTACATTTTCGCGGACAACAGTTACAAATCATAATAACGCCTTGTATATATCGCCTTTTTTAAACTGAGTTACGCCGGCAATCTCCTTTGCGGCGCTGTTAATGCTCATTCCGTTTTCAACGAGCTTCTGCGCTTTTGCGACAGCCTCGTCGAGCGTGAGCTCGTTTTCCTCTTCCTTCTTGCCCTCGATGATGAGGACGATTTCGCCCTTCGGCTTTTCTGTATGATAACGCTCTGCGGCTTCTGCGAGAGTCGTCCTGATAACTTCCTCGTGGATTTTCGTAATCTCGCGGACTATCGCAATATTCCTGTCGCCAAAATATCCGAGCATATCGTCGAGCGTCGCAGAAAGCTTATGCGGAGCTTCGTAAAACACCATAGTGCGCTTCTCCGAAACAAGCTCCTCAAGGTGCTCGCGGCGCGACTTTTTGCTGACTGAGAGGAAGCCCTCAAAGGTGAAGCGCCCCGTATTCATACCTGAAATCGCAAGCGCCGTAGCAAATGCCGTCGGTCCGGGAACAGACTCAACGGCTATTCCCTGCTCGTGACACATACGGACTAAGTCTTCGCCCGGGTCGGAAATGGCAGGCATACCTGCGTCCGTCACAATCGCGCAGCTTTCGCCCTGCAGAATCCGCGCGGTTATAATCTCGCCGCGCTCACGTTTATTATGTTCAAAATAGCTAACCATCTCCTTCTTAATGCCGAAATGGTTGAGCAGCTTCAGCGTTACCCTCGTATCCTCGGCGGCGATGAAATCAACCGTGCCGAGCGTTTCGACAGCACGGGGCGAAAGGTCGCCTAGGTTGCCGATAGGAGTACCGACTACAAATAATTTTCCTGTCATCTTACTTTATCCTCATATCCGTCTGCGTACGAGCCGTAAACAGACAGCATTTCATCGGTGAACTTTGACTCGCTGTTCTTAATAACAAGCGGAGGCTCCACGCGCAAAAACGACTTTGCGCCCTTCTTCCCTTCAACAAGGAAAAGAAACGGCTCCTCGCCCTCCCTGTCCATAACGAAGCGAAGCCGCTTCGGCTCAAGCTTATACTGCCGCATAATCGCAAGCGCGTCAACAAGCCTCTCAGGACGGTGACACATACAGAATCTGCCGCTGTAAGTAAGCAGATAATTTGCCGCCTTAACGGCGTCCTCAATATTACAGCAAACCTCGTGGCGCGCAATCCTTGCGCTCTCACCGAGCGACTCAAAGCCCGTGTTGACGGGCTTATACGGAGGATTCATCGTAACGAGCGTAAAGCACTCCGCAGAAAACTCCTTTTCAATCTCGCGCAAATCGCAAAGGTGCGGCACGAGCCTGTCTCCAAGCGAGTTATGCTCAATTGAGGCTCTCACCTGCTCAACGGCGTTTTGCTGAATATCAAGACAATGCACGGCGCTCTGCGCTTTATCGCGCAGCCATAGTAGCGGAATAATTCCGCAACCCGTGCCCATATCGAGACACTTGTCCTTACGCTTCGGTTTCGCAAAATAAGCGAGTATTACCGCGTCCGTGCCGAACGTATGGTCGCCCGACACCGCGATACTGATATCGTCAGAAAGACGTTCAAACGTATAACTCATACTATCCCACCGTTTACGCCGAGTATCTGTCCCGTAACATAGCTGTTTTCTGCAAAAAACAGAACTGCCGCGGCAATCTCCTCAGGAGTGCCGAGTCTGCCGAGCGGCACCTCGTTTTCAAGCTCAGCCTTATCAAACTGCGCGTTCATACGCGTATCAATAATACCGGGGCAGACGCAGTTTACCGTAATATTTGACGGCGCAAGCTCCTTCGCGAGCGCCTTCGTAAGCCCGATTACAGCCGCCTTAGTCATAGAGTAAAGCGTTTCGCACGACGCGCCGCACTCCCCCCACATCGAAGAAATATTAATAATCGCGCCGCTGTGTACGCTGAGCATACCGAGAGCGGCATATTTCGAGCAGAAATACACGGCGCGCTCGTTAACAGCCGTAACGGCTTCATAATCGTTTTCATCAGTATCGTTAATCATCTTCAC
>CAMPAT010000128.1 GCA_946633275.1 uncultured Clostridia bacterium | reverse complement strand
CAAGACTCAAGGTTTTGGGTGGACTTCGTCCACGTTTAGTTTATTTGTGAGTTTGAGGCGAGCTTTTTCAGGAAGCTGAGCAGGTACGGTACTGCGATTGCAGCCGAGATTACATAGCCGAGCGGCTGTGCAATTTCTATTCCCGTAACGCCGATGAAGTGCGGCAGAATCAGCACAAACGGTATGAAGAACAGTCCGTTCTGCGCGCAGGCGAGGAAGAAAGCAGGCCCCGTTCTGCCTATGCTCTGGAAGGACATATTCGCCATCATTACCGTCGGCAGGAAGCACAGCGCAACGCACGCGAAACGAGCTGCGGCAGTACCGATTGTAACGACTTCATTTTCCTCACGAAACAGGGCAACTACTGTCGGCGCGAGCACAAACATTATTCCCGATAGCACAGCAGTAACGAGCGTGCACATCTTCCAGGTGTACTTAATTGCTTCGCGCACGCGCTCGTAAAGCTTTGCGCCGTAGTTGAAGCTGCAAACGGGCTGAAAGCCCTGACCTATTCCGAGACATACGCTGAAGATGAACATCATACATCTTGCCGAAATGCTCATAGCCGCTATGCAAGCGTCGCCGTAAGGCGCTGCCTGAACATTCATTATCATTGTTGAAACTGAGTTGAGTCCCTGGCGCGCGAGGCTCGGCGCTCCCGTCGTCAGAATATCCCACGTAATACGCGGGTTTGCCGAAAAATGCTTAACGCTGATTTTGCATTGCGACTTGCCGCGAAGGAACATACTCAGCAGAATTGCCATTCCTGTATACTGCGAAACTGCCGTGGCGAGTCCTGCTCCCGAAATCCCCATATTGAAGCCGAAAATCAAAAGCGGGTCGAGCGCGATGTTGAGCACGGCACCCGTCGTCAGACCTATTGTCGCAAGCTTTGCCATACCTTCAAATCTCAGCAGATTATTCATCGCAAACGAGGTCGTCATTGCAGGCGCCGCAATCAGAATATATGTGCAGTACGCTTTTGCATACGGGAAAATGGTATCCGTGCTTCCGAGCGCACGTACAAGCGGATTGATGAATATTAGTCCGAATACAAGCGTTGCGCTTCCGAAAATCAGCGACAGAAAAAATCCCGTTGAGCAGTAGCTGTTTGCCGCGTTGTAGTCTTTTGCTCCGAGTTTCCTGCTCGCACAGCTTCCTGCGCCGTGACCGAACATAAAACTGAATGCCTGTATTATCCCCATCAGACCAAAAACAATTCCTGTCGCACCGCTTGCGGAAACGCTTATTCGTGAGACGAAATAAGTGTCGGCAAGGTTATATATTATCGTGACCATCATACTGATGATTGTCGGCACGGCAAGTGTGTTTATCAGTTTTTTGACAGGCGTTTTTGTCATTTTTTCAAATTGTTTATTATTATCTTTCATAATGCACATTATATTACTTGCTTTCGTTAAATGCAAGTGCTCAATATTGTCACTTTTCACAATTGACATTGAAGCCGGAGATTGTTATAATATTAACAATATATGAAAGGAGATTTATTCCAATGAACAATTATTTTAACTTAAAGGGTCAGGTTGCTCTCGTAACAGGCTGCTCAGGCGGTCTCGGTGTACAGATGGCAAAGGCTCTCGCAAATCAGGGCTGCAACATCGTTGCGGTAGCACGCCGTCAGGACAAGCTCGACGAGGTTGTTAAGGAGATTAAGGACGAGTTCGGAGTTGACGCTCTTGCTCTTAAGTGCGATATCACGGATACTGATAATGTTAACGAGACTGTTGCTAAGGCAGTTGAGCATTTCGGCAGAATTGATATTCTCATCAACAATGCAGGTACAGGCGCAGTCGCTCCTGCGGAGGATATCACAGACGAGCAGTTCGGTAACGAGTGCGATATCGACCTTTTCGGCTCATTCAGAGTTGCAAGAGCAGTTGCTAAGCAGGCTATGATTCCTGCTCAGTATGGCAGAGTTATCAATATCGCTTCGATGTACGGTCTTGTTGGTAATAAGATTGCAGGCTCTGCTCCTTACCACGCAGCTAAGGGCGGTGTTGTTAACCTTACAAGAGCGCTCGCAGCAGAGTGGGGCAAGTACGGTATCACCGTTAACTCAATCTGTCCGGGTTATTTCTATACTGACCTTACGAGAGAAACTCTCAACTCCGATTTCTTCCAGCAGAATGCAAAGACGATGATTCCTATGGAGAGATACGGAAACGAAGGCGAGCTTGATTCGGCAGCTATCTTCCTTGCAGCTAAGGAGTCAAGCTACGTTACAGGCGTAAACCTTGCTGTAGACGGCGGATACACCTGTATGTAATCTGTATCAGCGTATCGGTTGATTATAATACTAAAATGAAAAGACTTGCCGAGGCAAGTCTTTTCGTTTTGGTCCGCGCGGTCTTTTCGTTTTGGTCCGCCCGAAGGGATTTTCCTCTCAGCTATCGAAAGGTCCACTGGACCTTTCTCCCAATCGGCACACATTTTGCGTGCCTCTTGGAGTTCGTTTCGAATCCCTTCGGACATTTTTTATTTGGTCCGCCCGAAGGGATTATCCTCTCAGCTATCGAAAGGTCCACCGGACCTTTCTCCCAATCGGCACACATTTTGCGTGCCTCTTGGAGTTCGTTTCAAATCCCTTCGGACATTTTTTAATTTGGTCCGCCCGAAGGGATTTGAACCCCCAGTCTCCGGAATCGGAATCCGGTGCATTATCCGGTTATGCTACGGGCGGATGTATTCTCATATATTATAGTTTTCCTTGCGGCTTTAGTCAAGTAAAATAAGTTTATATTTAATTTATAATTTCATATACACAATCAACGCTTTGTATATAATTCGCAACTGTATATTGACTAAATATTTAATAAATGTTAAAATCTTAACAATAAGATAATATCCCTGTACAGGGGATAGCAGGAATTATTGAAAAGGAGAAAATTTATGGCAGACAAAATGTTAGAATATGCTCCTGAATGGACATACGACGACAGTCTTCAGATGCGCGAGCCAATCGTTAAGCTCGGTAAGATGATTACCGACAGAGTTCCGATTGTTCTCGGTATGAGAAAGATTGTTCCACAGGACCCTGAGTACTGGGCAGTTGCAACAATCTGTCCTACAGACGAGATGGCTGAGGTCGCTCTCAGAATGAAGAAGCGCCACCCTCGTACATTTGAGGATATGAAGAAGCTTGTTGCAAATATGAACATTACCGACGAGCATCTCACAGAGCTTCTTGAGCAGATGAGCGAAAACGGTCTCATTGAATGGAACTACGAGAACCCTCAGCACGAAAAGCAATGGGTGCTTCCTATGTTCGTACCCGGCTCAGGTGAGTTCTCAAATATGAACCATGAGCTTCTCGAAAAGCACCCTGAGCTTGGACGTTTCTTCGAGAGAATGACCCGTAATCCGCTTGAGAAAATTACTCCGATGGTGCCTCCCGGAGGCGGCGGAATCGGTATGCACGTTATCCCGGTAGAAAAAGCTATCGAGATGGAAAACGAAGCAATCGGAATCGAAAAGATTTCGTACTGGCTCGACAAGTACGACGGCAAATACGCGGCTTCTCCGTGCTCATGCCGTTATTCGCGCCAGACTTATGACGAAGGCTGCGCCGACGACCCTGAGGGCTGGTGCGTTGCAGTAGGCGATATGGCTGACTACGTAGTTGAGACTAAGAAAGGCGGCCACTACATCACTCGCGAGCAGGCGCTTGAAATCTTCAAGCAGGGCGAAGAAAACGGCTTCGTTCATCAGATTACAAACATCGACGGCGAGAATAAGATTTTTGCTATCTGTAACTGTAATATAAATGTCTGCTATGCTTTGCGAACTTCGCAATTGTTTAATACTCCAAATATGTCTCGTTCGGCTTATGTTGCCCGAACAGAAAGCGACAAGTGTGTTGCCTGCGGACGCT
>CAMPAT010000127.1 GCA_946633275.1 uncultured Clostridia bacterium | reverse complement strand
CTCAATACAGTAATCATCCTCACGTCTGCTCAGACGGTACCACATTTCTTTTACGTCTGACGGAATTTCAGTAGTCGCCCAGTCAGAATATCCGTTATTTGTAACAACTGAGCCGAGATGCTGAAATCGCTCGTTCTCGTATTCTACAGAAGCCTTTAGCCAGTTTTCGCTGTCGAGATACATCACAATTCCGCATTGGTCAAAACGACGGTGCGAGTCGGCAAAATCCGTTTTTACAATAAATGAGAAGTATTTTTCCTCCGTTTCCGTCTGAAGCACAGGCGCATTATCGTTTTGAAAATGATAATACGTTCTCTGCCAGAGGTCTGTATGCGGCGCAGTAGTTATCTCAATTACGCCGTCCTTAATCCCGCATTTACGCGGCTCGCGCGTCCATATCATATTATTTATATCCATATTGTTCCTCTACTCGGCACTATGCACGACATTATATCCGCCGCTTTCCAAAGCTGAAAGCGCTCTGATGAAATTCTCTTCTTTAACGAAAATATAATCCGTGTTATACGTCGATACTGCAAAAATACCAATTTTGTTTTCAGCGAGGAGCGAAGAAATCTTCGCAAGAATACCTATCAGAGAAAAATCAAGCGTTCCCACTATACTAAACCCTCTCCAGCCATCCTCGCGTTCTGTCGTTTCAGACGGTACGTCGTCAGTCTTACAAACAAGCGAGATTTCCTCGTCCGTTTTACCGACAAAATAGAATTCCTTGCCGGATATGATATCATCTTCCGATTTCAGTTTGCATACCGTAAAGGGATATGGTAAGCATTTCAGTTCCATAAAAGCCTCTTTAATACTTAGTTGCTGCGTAAGAATCGATATACTTATAAAGCGATTTCATATCGTTCCAGCGGCTGTTCGAATTCGGCGCGCCGAGAACGGTAACAACATACGTTTTTCCGCCGTATTTGTACACTCCGCTGAAGCAGTAGCCCGCGCCGCTCGTGTAGCCCGTTTTGCCGCCCTTATGGCGAGAGGAATAATCCTTGAGCTTATCCTTGGTTTTCACCGTTTTTTTGAGCTTAAGCTTCTGCGTTTTAAAGGAATATGAACGCGAGGCGATAACCTTGCGGAAGACCTTACTTTTCGGATAAATATTCGCCATAATCAGCGAGATATCATACGCGCTCGAATAATGATTCTTCTTGTCGAGACCGTGAGGAGTTACAAAATGCGTATCCTTAAGTCCGAGCGTTTTTGCACGCGCGTTCATCTTATTAACGAACTTTGTTGTGCTTCCGCTCACGCCCTCGGCAATCGAAACTGCCGCCGAGTTTGACGACGGGAGCATTAGCGCGTAAAGAAGCGACTTATTAGTGTATCTGTCGCCGACCTTCATATTGAGATAACCGTAAGGCGTTTTTGCCGCCTTCTTCGATACCTTAGCAGACTTATTATATTTCCCGCTTTCGAGCAGGAGAGTTGCGGTCATAATCTTCGTCGTGCTCGCCTGCTTGCGACGCTTGTGGCAATTCTTATCATAAATCAGTTTTTTATCCTCTATGCAGTAAATGCAGGCAGAGCCCGAGGATAGCTTCTTCGTAACAATATTCGTCGATGTAACAGAAAACTTTACGAATGCAGACTCGGCGTTATCGCTCTTTTCAACAACGATTTTCCACCAGCCTGTACGGCGTTTGCGCTTGTTTTTCGGGATAGTAACCTTAAGTTTTGCTGTATCTTCATCTTCCGTCTGAAGTTTCTGAACAGTCTGATACTTCTTCGTGTCACAGTTGTAAAGCTGAAGCAGAACCTCCCTGCCGCCGTTTGAAGGAGCAATGCTGATATTAATGGTCAGGTCTTTACCGGCAGGAGCAGAAAGCTCGGAAGCAACGCCGGATATAACGGTTTTGCTCGGCGGCGTCTCAATTTCTTCGCCATATACTGTAAACGCAGACAAGAGTATTACTGCTGTAAGGATGAAAGATAGTGCTTTTTTCATCATTCAAAATCCTTTTCGGTAAGTCGGACCGTTTTCGTCCTTGATGAGTCGGTATATATTTCGGGATACCAGTCCGCCGCAAGCCAGAACGGGTTTTTCTCCTTATGCTCGTCGTACCACTTCTGAGTATGACGAATACGCTTATTCGGCTTGGTATCGGCAGTTTTCTCAAAGCTTTCTTCCTCGCCGACCTTCCTGCAGAGAATAACAAAGCGCGAGTCAGGCTCTGTACTCGTCGGCGTGCTGATTGAAAGATAGTAACCGCCGTAATCGAGCTGCGCGCCCGTATTATAAAGGCTGCGCGTGTTAACGCGGTCAATATATGATTTAAAACTCTTCTCGGTCATCGTGCCGTATGCGTTATACGGAAAAACATATCCGTTATCGTTCTTGGGATTAGTGTTGGCATAGTAAGCCGCTACTACCTTATACTCCTCATCGTCAAAAAGAGTTTTAAACGTAACGAGTTGGGAAGCATTAACGTACGCTTCTGCCGTGCCGTAATACTTCTCAAGTCCGCTGTCGCGGAGAGCTACGGAGCGAATATGCTGGTCGTCAAGTACGGAAGAGCCTGCGTCGGCATACGCCGCCGCGCCTTCCTTCTTTGAACCTGCGAGAACATCGGTTGAGGTGTCCGCGATGACAATTCTGCCCATAACTCGCTGGTCCTTGCCGAAATCGTCGCAGAACTCCTCGCGGATACCGTCAGGGAACTCAATGTTATATTTCTCGATATACGGTTTCAGATACGCCACCTGCGCGTACTGATATAGCTTAACACCGCCGAAGCCGAGCCCGATTAACACGATAACTGCAATCACAGCGAGAAGCGACTTTCTGACAAGCTCTTTCTTAAACACGCTTTTTACAGCAGGCAAAAGGCGCGTTTTTATGTTTGCAGAAATTACCTTTGTGTTGAACTTAAGCTCGGGCATTTTTATTTTAACTTTATCAGGGGCATAGTTTTCTTTTTCTTCTGCCTCAGGTGCCTGCTGCTCGCTCTGCTGAGTTTCAGACTGCATTTCCTGCGTAGTCTTTGGCGGTTCAAGCGGCTCTTCCTCAGACGAAGGCTGAGTTTGCTGCCGGCTTCGCACCTTCTTCAGCATTTCTTCAAGTTCGTTATAATCAAAATCATTTCCCATTGTTAATCAGTCCTATTTAATAACTGTTTTTCTTGCTCCGTCTACTGCGCGCTGAATGAGAGCTTCGCTGTCGAGCGCGCTCTCTGCCTTGATGACATCAGGAAGCTGGGGACGCGTTTTCGGATGTTTCGGAGTAAACACGGTGCAGCAATCCTCATATGGAAGGATTGATGTATCGAAGGTGTCAATCTGACGCGAAATAGTCACAATCTCATTTTTATCCATACCGATACACGGACGGAAAACAGGCATTTCGCACGCTGCGTCGGTGCAGCCGAGAGCATAAATCGTCTGGCTCGCAACCTGGCCTACGCTCTCACCCGTAATGAGCGCGGAGCAATTCTGATAACGCGCGATAATCTCGCTGACCTTCATCATATATCTTCTCATAATTATCGTGAAAAATTCTTCAGGGCACTCTTTTCTTATCTGCTCCTGAATTTCCGTAAACGGCACAACATATGTCGTGATAGGTCCGCTGTAACGCGCAACGCGGTGAAGAAGCTCCATAACCTTTTCTTCCGCGAGCTGAGTGGTGTACGGCGGCGAAGCAAAGTGAACTGCCACAAGCTCTATTCCTCGCTTTGCCATCATATACGCCGCAACAGGAGAATCAATACCGCCGCTGATGAGGACTGCCGCTCTTCCGCTCGTCGAAACAGGCATACCGCCTGCGCCGCGGATATTGTTTCCGCGCACGAACGCATAATTATCGCGAATCTCAACAGTTACGGTAACGTCGGGGTTGTGAACGTCAACCTTGAGATGATTAAACTTTGAGAGCAAATAACCGCCGAGCTCGCGCGAA
>CAMPAT010000126.1 GCA_946633275.1 uncultured Clostridia bacterium | reverse complement strand
TCTGTAAACGTGCTCGCGCTGTTCGGGAGGGAGCAGAAGCTCTGTGTCCGCGTCGCTTCCTACAGGCATATTGTGGAAATACCACGCGAAAGCCGCGCCGTTTTCGATTTCCATATCGTAGAACTCGTCGCTCGTTACAGCTTCATAGTTTTTACTCGTATAGCAGACAGAGGTGCCGAAAATGCAGTTATGCTTTTTGAGCATTTGCATAGCCTTAATTACCTGCGCGTAAACTCCTTCTCCGCGTCTTGCGTCAGTCGTCTCCTCTGTGCCCTCAACGGAGATAGCGAGCGCGAGATTTCCTGCACTTTTTATATCTTCGCAGAACTTATCGTCAACGAGAGTTCCGTTTGTGAACGCGAGGAAAATGCAGTCCTGATTTTCTCTTACGAGAGTGAGCAGGTCTTTTTTTCTTGTTAGCGGTTCGCCGCCGGTGAACATAAAGAAGTGAGTACCGAGCTCTTTTGCCTCGCGAATAACCTTGCGCATTTCATCGAGCGTAAGATTTGATTTGTGGCCGTATTCAGCAGCCCAGCAGCCTTTACATTTGAGGTTGCAGGCGGAAGTCGGGTCCATGAGAATTACCCACGGGATGTTGCACTCAAGCTCGTCGCGCTTCTTGCGCAGAGTGGTAGTGCCGACATATCCTGCGTCGATTGCAAAGGTGAGCGCAACGCGAGTAAACTGGTCACGGTCAATTCTTTCGATTCCGTCGAAGAGGTATTTGTGCCATATATTATTTTCGTCGGTGATAATTTCTATCGGCTTTTCAAAGGTGCTTTTGGGGTAAATTCCACCTGCTGCAACCTTAGCTACCTTAACAAGCCGGAGCATATTTCGCTTCGGATTCTTGTACATATATTTCATAAGCGTGTTGCCTATTCGGTGGAGTAAAGCCGGGCTTAGATTTGCCATTTGAAATTCCTCTCTTACATTGATTCAGGTGCTTCAATTTTAAGCATCGTCAGAATATTGTAAATAGTAGATTTAACAGCTGTGCAAAGATAAAGTCTTGCGTTCATCAGCGCCTTGTCGTCGACTACTACGCGGTGCGCGTTGTAGAATTTATGAAACAGCGTAGCAAGCTCGATTACGTAGTGCGTAATTCTTGCAGGGTCGTAGCTCTTCGCTGCGGAAATAATCTCGTCCGTTAGCAGGCTGAGGTGCGTAATAAGCTCGCGCTCCTCGTCGCTCGTCAGGAGATTGAGTTCGTCGTTTGTCGGCTCTGTAATAACAGCACCCTGCTCCTTTGCGCGTCTGAGGATTGAGCAGATACGCGCGTGAGCGTACTGAACGTAGTAAACAGGATTATCGCTCGATTGTTTTGCCGCAAGCTCAAGGTCAAAGTCGAAGTGCGAGTTAGGCTCGCGGAGATTGAAGAAGAATCTTGCTGCGTCAATCGGTACTTCTTCAAGCAGCGTGTTGAGCGTAATGGCTTTGCCCGAACGTTTTGACAGCTTAATCGTTTCGCCTTCGCGAACGAGACGTACCATCTGCATAATAACTATGTCAAGCCTGTCGGCGTCGAGTCCGAGCGCAGTAAGCGCCGCTTTCATACGCGGAACATATCCGTGATGGTCTGCGCCGAGAACGTCGATAGCCTTGTCATAGCCGCGTGTAACGAGCTTGTTATAATGATAAGCAATGTCGGGAACAATATATGTTGGGAGTCCGTTCGCTCTGATAAGGACGATATCCTTGTCGTTGCCGTATTCGCTCGCTTTGAACCAAAGCGCGCCGTCCTGCTCGTAAGTCGCACCGCGCTCTTTAAGCGCGCTGATAACTCTGTCAACAGAACCGTCGTTGTGGAGAGTAGACTCTCTGAACCATTTATCGTAAGTTATTCTGTACTTGCCCAGGTCGCGCTCGAGCCCTGCAATATTCTGCGGAAGCGCAAAGTCAACGAGCGCCTTTCTGCGCTCATCGCTCGGAACGTCTGCATATTTGTCGCCGTATTCAGCCTTGAAGTTTTTTGCGTGCTCAGTTATATCTGCGCCGTGGTACGCGTCCTCAGGCATTTCGATTTCTTTACCGCATGTCTGGAGATACCTGACCTCAAGCGAGGTCGCAAATTTTTCAATCTGATTTCCTGCGTCGTTGATGTAGAACTCGCGCTGAGCGTCGAAGCCTGCGTATTGAAGCACGCTTGCAAGACAGTCGCCGATTGCGCCGCCGCGCGCGTTGCCTATATGCATTGGCCCTGTTGGGTTAGCCGAAACAAATTCAACGAGCACTCTCTTGCCTTTTCCGTAGTCGGACTTGCCGTAATCCTCGCCGCTTTCAACAACGTCGCGCAGAATCTGAGAGTAGTACTCATCCGCAAGATAAAAATTGATGAAGCCCGGTCCTGCGATTTCAGCTTTCTCAAAGAGTGTGCCCTGTAAATCAAGATTTGATACAATACTTTCCGCAATCATTCGCGGAGCTTTTCTGTAAGCTCTTGCGCCTGCCATAGCAATATTGCTCGAAAAGTCGCCGTTTTTCTTGTCTGCAGGCTTCTCGATGATGAAGTCGGGTATATCTGCTTCAGGCAGGTCGCCGTTACTTACGGCGCTCTGAACTGCCTGAATAATCTTTGTTTTTAATTCTTCCTGAGTTTGTTTAACAATTTTTGACATATCAGTTAATCCTTACTGTAAGTTTTACTTCGTTTTCGCTCGTGAGCGCACCGTTTACGTCGATGTCGTAGCCGAAGGAAAATGTTCCCTTGCCGTTTTCAAAGCTGTTGTCGATATTCTTGCCGTAAATACCCATCAGAATATCGCCGTAGCCTGTGCCGTAGTTGCACAGATTTCGCTTTGAACGTTCAACAACGAGAAGCGAGCTGTAATCGCCTGTGCGCATAAGCTCAACCTTTTGCTCGTCTTTTGAAATAGTGAGCTTAGTTCTGAGCGGCTTTTGCGGAGGCTCCTGTTCCTCGTTGTAACGGAGTATGTAGCATTCGTCGGTTTCTTCAATAGTTCCGACGGTTGTCATTTCAATTTTATCGCTGTCGAGCCCGTATTTCTGACGACCGACAATTCTTATCAATGCATTTTTCTTCATTTAAATTACCTTGAAAATATCTACGAATTCGCAGCTTTCGGAAATGTCCTCGTTAAGCAGAACGTTCGCCACGTCGCAGAAATTCTGAGTTTTATCGGACACGAAAAATCTTTGAGTGCCGCGGTGTTCGGCGGAGTTTTCCATATCCTTTTCTTCAAGCACGGATTTTACGTACTGCGCTTCCGCAAGTCCTGAGTCGACGAGCGTTACGCCGCTCCCTGCGTTTTTCTGGATAATCGGCGCGAGAATAGGGAAGTGCGTGCAGCCGAGAATTATCGTATCTGCTCCGCCCTCGATAATCGGTGCGATGTATCGTCTTACCGCAGCGTTAGTTACCTCGTCGTCAATATCAATCCAGTTGCTCTCTACGAGTGAAACGAGCAGCGGACAAGATACGGAAATAACCTTTGCTTCGGGGTTAAGACGGTGGATTTCATCGTCAAAAGCGCCGCTGTTTACCGTCGCGCTCGTGCCCATTACGCCGATAATATTGTTTTTCGTAGCCTTTGCGGCTGCGGCGGCGGAAGGCTTAGTAATTCCCGTTGACGGCTCGTCAATTCCTGAGAGAACGTTCGCTGCGGCAGTAGACACCGTGCCGCAAGCCGCAACAATCATTTTGCAAGAAAAGCTGCGAAGGAATTTTATGTCCTGCGCCGCGTAAGTTTCGACAGTTTCTCTCGACCTTGTGCCGTAAGGAACTCTGCCTGTGTCGCCGAAATATATAATGTCCTCGTTCGGCAGAAGCTTCTTCATCGCTCTTACTGTCGACAGTCCGCCGAGTCCCGAGTCAAAAACGCCGATAGGTCGTTTATCCATAAGTATCATTTCCTTAAATATACTGTAATATATGCTTATTCAAGTTAACTATTTTA
>CAMPAT010000125.1 GCA_946633275.1 uncultured Clostridia bacterium | reverse complement strand
CGTCGCCTTTATTCAGCGTGAACTCGTAGTTTGTGTACGTAACGCCTTCCATACCGCCGATGACGAAGCCGTGCTTATCCTTCAGCAGCTCAAAGCCTTCGCCTTTTCTGCAGATTGCGGGATACTCGTGGCCGGCGTTAGCTGCGACGACTTTTCCCGTTTCTAAATCGAGAATGCCGAGCCATACCGTAACGAACATTTCCGCCTGATTGCTGGAGCATATGCGCTCGTTCACAAAGCGGAGTATTTCCGCAGGCGAGCCGCCCATAATCGTTCTGTCGCCGATGAGGATTTTTGACGCCATCATGAATAGCGCCGCAGGCACGCCTTTTCCTGAAACGTCCGCTATAACAAGCGCAAGGTGCTTGTCGTCAATGAGGAAGAAGTCGTAGAAATCGCCGCCGACCTCCCTGGCGGTGTACATAGCTGCAAAGACGTCAAATTCCTTCTTGTCGGGGAATGCGGGGAAGATGGTAGGCACCATACCGTTCTGGATTTGCGTTGCGGTGTTCAGCTCTGCTTTTGCGTTAGCAGACACGCGCGAAATTTCGTCCTGACTGAGCACCATATCGTGACCTTGCTTCGCGATATAGACTGAAATAAAACAAATTACCGTGAGAACGAGCAGCCTCGGCACATATCCGTTTACAAGCATACTGATTACAGCCTTTGAGTCAGCGATACCGAGCGACGCAACTGAAGCGCGAAGACCGTCCTTGACAGTAATCAAAGTTCCGTTGTCGAGCTTAGGGAAGAAGTTTAAATCGATAATGCCGTAGTAAACGCTCAGCACGCTCGCGCCTGCAAGCAGTATTATTGACAAAATGGACATCATCGTAGTAAAACCCTTTGAAAAATACCTGCTTGACAAAAGCACGGGTAATATCATAATCAGGATAACGTTATGGTTAAGGATTGAAAACAGCTGAGTACAAACGAGCATAAGAGTTATTACCATAACGTATTTCAGCCATCGCTTTTTGCCCTTATAGATGAAGTAAAGCGTAACCGGAATACCGAACTCAATAATGCCTGAAATCGCGAGAACGTTCATACGAAGCTTCGCAACCGTAAAAATTCCGATAAGATTCAGAATCCACGCGATGATTAGAATTGACGCGCACCATAAGATTACGACTAACGAAAGACGGTTTGAATCGTATTCGTTCTGCTCGAAAACGGCTCTCGTTTCATCGGATTCATATACCTTGAAATATTCTCTGATTTTTTTCATTTAATCAACCTCAGTTTTGAGCGAGCCTGCGCTGAGAGACGCGAAACTCACAGTATTATAAAACACATTATATTTGTTTATTATATCATATTGAGCAGCGATATGTCCAACAAAATATCTTTAAGAGGTAAACGAAATTAACTTTAACCTTGATATAAATTCAGATTTGCGTTTGTCTCCGCCTTGTCCGAAGTTGAAAACAGGGAAGAAATTGAGGCAATACTCAGCTGACAAGGGTACGCCTCTGAAATTATTAAAGCGGGGAAGCTCAGCCTCCCCGCTTATTTTCTGTTCTGATTAACGCTTTAATATTTGTTCGTATATTTTCTTGTCCTCGTCCTTAAATACGTTGAAGATTATTTTCATCCCGCTCCTTGTTTCGGCTTTGTAATTCCTTACGGTGCTGACCGCAATCTGAGCCGCTTCCCTTTGCGGAAAGCCGAATACTCCCGTCGATATGCAGCAAAGCGCAAGGCTCTTTACGCCATTTTCCTCAGCGAGCCTGAGACAGGAAAGATAGCACGATTTGAGCAGTCTTCTGTGCTCGTCTGTAAGACTGACGTTTACAATCGGACCGACGGTGTGAATAACGTATCTGCACGGAAGGTTGAACGCAGGCGTGATTTTTGCCGTGCCCGTCGGCTCCTCATATCCCTGCTTTTTCATCAGCTCGTGGCACTTGTTGCGTAGCTGTAAGCCCGAGTAGGTGTGGATACAATTGTCGATACAGTTATGCAGCGGATGAAAACAGCCGAGCATTTGCGAGTTCGCCGCGTTGACAATCGCGTCGCATTTCAGCGTTGTGATGTCGCCCTGCCAGATGTAGATATCGTTTTCGACAGGGGTGAGGTCGCTCGCGTCGGTAACGCCTTTTTCGCTGATTTCCTGCTTTAAGTATTCGTCCTGAATTCTGATGAATTCTTCGCTCAGCGGCGACGGCATACGTATGTTCATCAGCGAGCGAAGCAAATCCCTTTGTTCCTGCTCGCTCATCGTTTCGGGCGTGTAGCGCCTGAAGGCGCTGTCCTCCGAAAGCAGTTCCTTAATTAAAAATATTCTTCTCTCACTCTGAGTCATAATATCACCGTGTTTATTATATCATATTTGAACTTAAAATGCACGGTGTACATTTTTATCCTTTTGTGATATAATAAAATTTATTAATTTCAGGAGGCAGTTATGGAAAACGGAAATATGGAAGCTCTCACCGCAGGCAGAGAGAAAGCCATCGTAAAGACAAGCGTTATCGGCGTCGTGACAAATGTGTTCCTCGCCGTGTTTAAAGCGGTAATCGGTATGATTTCGCATTCTATTGCGGTTACGCTCGACGCTGTTAATAATCTTTCAGACGCGCTGTCGTCGGTCATCACAATTGTCGGCGCGAAACTCGGCGCAAAGAAACCGAATAAGAAGCACCCTCTCGGCTACGGCAGAATTGAATATCTCAGCTCGATGATTGTTGCGGCAATCGTGCTTTACGCAGGTATCACTTCTCTCGTCGAGTCTGTGAAGAAGATTATCACTCCCGAGACGGCGGATTACAGCACAGTTTCGCTCATCATTATCTCCGTCGCAATCGTAGTGAAGCTGATTCTCGGTCAGTACGTCAAGAAGCAGGGTAAGAAATATAATTCGGGCGCGCTTGTCGCTTCGGGCTCGGACGCGCTGTTCGACGCGGTCCTTTCCGCTTCCGTGCTTGCGTCTGCGATTGTTTATCTTATCTGGCATATTTCGCTTGAGGCGTACGTCGGCGTCGTTATCGCAGGAATTATCATTAAAGCAGGCGTGGAGATGATGATTGAGACGCTTAACGACATTCTCGGCAAGCGCAGCGACAGGGAAGAGGTCGCGGAGATAAAGCGCCTGATTTGCGAAGAGCCGGAGGTGCGCGGAGCGTACGATTTAATTATGTATAATTACGGACCTAATAAGAACTACGCGAGCGTTCATCTCGAGCTTCCGGACACTATGACTGTCGACGAGGTCGATAAGCTTACGCGCCGCGTTCAGGCGAACGTTTACGTCAAGACGGGCGTAATCCTTACGGGTATCGGCGTTTACTCCTTCAACACCTCTGACGAGGAAGTTGCGAAAATCCGCAATACTGTACAAAAGACAGTCCTCGCGCACGACTGGGCGCTGCAGCTCCACGGCTTTTATGCGAGCACGGAGAGTAAATCAATGCGCTTTGACGTCGTAGTCAGCTTCGATATCGACAGCAAGGAAGCTGTCGGAATTCTAACGGAGGAAGTGAAGTCGCTTTATCCCGATTACAAGCTGCTTATCGTCACCGATATTGACGCGTAAGCAGTACATACGCTAAAAAAGAGTCAACGGCGTTGACTCTTTCTTTTTTATTTTGTTTTACTTTTCAAACGGGTAGACGAGGTTCATCTGCCGTCTGCATTCGTCCATTATGAGCATAACATTACGCGTTGCGCTGAAAGGAATATAGGCGGACTCTGTTTTGCCTGATTTGATTTCCTCTGCCGCTATTGTGAATTCGGTGAGGTAATCCGTCTTGCCTCTGTACGTTTCCTTGCCGTTTTCCGTTTTCATCGTGGCGGCTCTCGCCATATGGAACATCGGGACGTTGATTTCGCCCTCTTCGCCGATAATTTTGCAGCCTTCCTTCAGCTTCGCGAGCGACATTTCGAGCGTACACTCAAATCCGTCGTAGCCGAGTATCACCGTCTCCGCGATGTC
>CAMPAT010000124.1 GCA_946633275.1 uncultured Clostridia bacterium | reverse complement strand
TGCTTCACGTAGAGACGGTGACTCACAGAAGAACGTTCATAACGCATATCAGGCTCGTTCACATCTGGTAATCTGCGAGAACAACCTCGAGATTTATGATGGCGAAGAGGGAACTCCTGTTGATCCCGGCGAAGACACAATTACCGTAAGCGGTAAGGCTGTAATCGCTACAACGCTTGACGGTGAGAGCGGTGAAGACGGAATCGTTGGTATTGACGTTTATACTGACCTTAACGAAGCTCCTGTTGCTACTACAGCTGCTGACGGTACGTTCACAGCAACAGTTCCTGCAGGTACAACTACACTTTACTTCTCTAACCATGCATTTGCTAACGGCGTAGTTGATACAGCTAATGATACAGGCTGCACAGTTGACAGAACTGTAACTCTCAGCGGTACAGCTGACGTAACAGGCGCAGTTATCCCGATTATCGTTTGCGATTATAACGGCGACGGACTTGTTTCCCCGGCTGATAAGCAGACCTTCTCAAGAGCTATGGGTGCTAAGACAACATCTGCAAACTACAATGTATATTGTAACCTTAACGCAGATACTCTTGTATCCGCAGCTGATAATCAGATACTTAGCAGATTTATGGGTAACGTTAAGAAGAACTACACCTATCAGGCTAAGTCTCTTGACTAATCCTATATATTAATTAGTTAAAATTAATTAATTTAATACCTATACTCTATGCCTTCGGGCATAGGGTATGGGGATGAAAAATGATTTCTGAGTTTTCAAAATAAGAATGGAAAGGAGTACAACTTAATATGAAAGCTACTTCTAAGAAATTCTTTTTTGTTCTTTTATCTACGTTATTTGTTTTTTCGATGCTCTTTCCCGTGAGCGTTTATGCGGATAATCCGAATAGCACTCTCGGCACGGAGACTCCTTATATGTACTGCGCTTTCCTTGATGCCAACGGAAAGCAGGTAGACGGCAACGCCCTTTCTTCAGGCGATTATACGGTTGACGTTATCGTTGCGGATATGGCAAACGCCTCTATACTGCAGTTTACCGCTTCTTACGACAGCTCGGTTATTACCGCGCACAGCGTAACGAGGACTATTGCCGATGATGCACAAAGCAACGTTTCCCTCGGCGGTATTAAGGATGAAAACGATATATTGGTTATCGCTCTCGCTTCTGAGAATGATAACTACACCGCTCTCGATGCCGATTGCGGTACCTCAATTGCAACTCTGGCTGTTACCATTGACGCAGGCGAGGGAACTATCGACTTTGAGGATTATTTCACCTTCAGCAATGACCCTGATTTAACCTTCCTTGAAGCCGATTATGCGGACGGCTACAACGATGCTTATGTAACTGATGTAAATGCCGAAACCGCTTATAACACTTATCTTATGATTGCTGACGCTTCGCCCGAATTCTTAAGCATTTCCGCTAAGGTTGTTATCGCGACAAGCCTTGACGGAGAAGCAGGAGAGGACGGAATCGGAGGAATCAGCATCTATTCCGATGTTAATTCAGAGCCGATAGCAACAACCGCTTCTGACGGTACGTTTACCGCTCTTGTTCCGCGCGGAACTAAAAAGCTCGTTATAACAAACCATTCGTTTGAAAACGGCGTACATTCTGCGGATTCAGAGGGCTGTACTATTGACAGAGAGGTTACTCTCGGCGGAAAACAAAGCGTAAATTATCAGGGCGTAATTCCGATTATAGTTTGCGATTATAACGGCGACGGACTCGTTTCCCCGGCCGATAAGCAAACCTTTAGCCGAGCTTATGGCGCAACAACTTCTGACAGCAATTACAATGTTTACTGCAACCTTAATGCGGATAACCTTGTATCCTCAGCTGATAATCAGATTTTGAGCAGGTTTATGGGCAAGGTTAATAAGAGTTATGCTTATCCCGATAAAACGCTTGAAAACGAATAACATCGTTCAGCCGTTTTAACGGCAGGTTTGTTAAAACCAAAAAATTTAATGGAGGAATATTTAAATGACTAAATCATTTAAGAAAGCTATTGCTTGTATGCTCGCTGTACTTATGGCTGCATTTGCTGCACCGCTCAGCGCTTTTGCGTATGATGTTAATGATGTTTCTACTTATCATCCCGATGCAGAGCTCCAGTTCAGCACCTTCTATAATTTCAACGCTGCTTCTTTTGACACTGATGCTCAGGAAAACGATGCAAACGCAACATGGGATTATTCAGGTCTTTATGCTCCCCCGATTGATGCAACTTATACCAAGAACACAACCGACGGTAGTATTGAAGTAACAAAGCTTACAAGAAAAGCTGCAAAAACACACGATTTCATTGATTTCTACAATGAATATATGGAAGTTGAGTCTGGCGACGACGGTTACTTTGAGTATCCTGACGCTGACTATGACCTCACAACAGGCGATTACTTTGTAGCAACTGTTCGTATGGACAACATGGTTGATACTTCTTTCTGCTCTTTCGCTATCTCTTATTCAGATAACATTGAGCCTGCAGGTGCTTTCAGCTACAAGCCGAAGACAAAGCAGTTATACGGTCTCGGTACTGTTTCCGAATGTGCAACACTTGATACTAAGGGCAACGCTACATGGCAGTACGGCGGCGACCTTCCTGTTGCAAACAGTTCAGCTACCGGTCTTTATGACAGCCAGCTTGACGCTCAGGAATACTCAAATGTTATGTCTTATGACGGACAGGGCCGTATGTTAGTTATCCTTCAGCCGGCTACAGGTTATAACGTAAACTGCGCTAACTGCGCTTCTCCTGATGAGGATTTCTCATTTGTAAATCCCGAGACAGGTGCTCTTGATTACGTTTATACGGATTCAATCGTTTGCGCATCTTTCGTATTCAAGATTACAGGCGACTTTGACGCTTCTCACCCGATCGTTTACGGTGTTTACAACAAGGACAACAACGAGGATGGCGAGTTCGGCGGCGGACATGAAGGCGCTTCACAGACTTGCGTTGACGCTAAGCCGAAAAACTATGCAACATATGCACTTGAGCCCCAAAGCCCCGCTTCCGGTCAGTTCACATTCTTCGGAATGAACGTTAACACCGGCGAAGGCTGCGACGATACTCCCGTTCAGACAACTCACACAGTAACATACGTTGACGCTGAAGGCGCAACTCTTTCTACTGAAACAGTTAACGACGGAGCAGCTCCTGCAAATGTTCCTACACTTCCCGCTAACTCAGGCCATGATTCATATGCTTGGGACGGCGACGTAACAGCTGCTATCACAGCTGATACAACCTTTACTATTGTAAAGACAACATCTGCTCATACTTATGAGTCTGTTGTAACTAACCCGACATGTACAGAAGGCGGCTACACAACATACACCTGCTCAATCTGCGGCGACACCTACACAGCTAACGCTACAGAGGCTCTCGGCCATGATTATCAGGGCGTTGTAACAGCTCCTACTTGTACAGAGGCTGGTTATACAACATATACCTGTTCACGTTGCCAGGATACTTACACAGCTGACGCTACAGAGGCTCTCGGCCATGACTTCGGCGAGTGGTATGAAGTTACTCCTGCTACTGAAGAGTCTACAGGCTTAAAGAGAAGAGATTGCTCACGCTGCGACGCATACGAAGAGGACGTAATTCCGAAGCTTGACCATACTCATATCCCGGGCGAAGCTCAGGAAGAGAACAGAGTTGAGCCTTCATGCACAGAGGCTGGTTCATATGACCTCGTTGTAAGATGTACTGCTTGCGGCGAAATCATCAGCACTACTCCGCAGACAATTCCTGCTCTCGGCCACGACTTTGGCAATTGGTACGAGGCTACTCCTGCTACATGCACAGAGGCTGGCGTAAGCAGAAGAGATTGCTCACGCTGCGAAGAATTTGAGACTCAGCCTATCGAGGCTCTCGGCCACGATTATAAGGCAGTTGTAACAGAGCCGACTTGTACAGAGGCTGGTTACACAACATAAACATGCTC
>CAMPAT010000123.1 GCA_946633275.1 uncultured Clostridia bacterium | reverse complement strand
TTATATGGTAAAATCAGTAAACTCTGCAATCAAGAAAGCAAATTCAAGTATTAAATTCGGCATAAGTCCTGCGTCGGATATTAAGAATGACTATAAAACGCTTTACGCAGACGTAGAAAAATGGGCGAAGGATAAAGAATTTTGTGATTACATCTGCCCTCAGGTGTACTTCGGATTTAAAAATGTTAATCAACCGTTTATGTTTACAGTCAAAAAGTGGGCTGCTATCGCGAATAAAGACCTTTACATAGGACTTCCGCTGTATAAAGCAGGAAAGAGCGATAAATATGCAGCCGAGAATGATAAAACGATAATCAACGAGTTTGTCAATAACGACAATATTATCTCCCGACAGATTATATATCTATCAAAACTTGATGATATCAAAGGCTTCTATATCTTTTCTTACAGCTCTTTAAACGACTCAAAGTGCGCTAAGGAGCTTGCTAATATGCTCAAAGAGATGAAATAAGAACATCTTTATCAATATCATACTCAAGAATCTTAACTTCAATTTCTTCCCCGACGATATCTTTATCAGATTTCAAAGCAACAGGAATATAGTTCTTAGTGTAACCGCGGAAGATATCACCGTCACAACTCTCAAAAAGAACTTTAACACTTGAGCCTATAAGACTGTTCATATAGTTTGTCCTGATATTATCCGCAAGAGAAATCATTTTTTCAGCTCGCGCTTCCTTTTCCTGCTTAGAAACATTATCTCCTCTTTTGGAAGCATTAGTACCTTTTCGCTCGGAGTAGGGGAAAGTGTGAACTTTTTGAAAGCCTATTTCCTTTACAAAATTATATGAATCTTCAAAATCCTGCGATGTTTCGTCGTGAAAGCCCACCATAACATCAGTCGTGAGCGTGCAGTCATCAAATGTATCGCATAACTTCTTGCAAAGTTGTCTGTATTCATCAGACGTGTAATGCCTGTTCATATTTTTGAGAGTTCTGTCAGAGCCGCTTTGAAGTGATATGTGGAACTGCGGACAAAACTTTTTAATCTGTGCAAGCTCGCTTATCACTTCGTCCGTGATATGGTCGGGTTCAAGAGAACCGAGACGAACCCTTAATATGTTCTTATCATCCGCGCAAATTTTAACCGCATCAACGATATTATAATTACAACCTTTTCCGTACGCGGAAAGATTAATGCCTACAAGTACTACTTCCTTAATTCCGTTTTCTCCGAGCCGCCTTATTTCGTCTTTAAGTTCTTCAGGCTCCTTGGAACGAACTCTGCCTCGAGCCGTCGGGATAATGCAATAAGAACAAAACCTGTCGCAGCCGTCCTCGATTTTGACAAACGCACGAATCCTCTCTGAAAAGCGTTCAATTTCGCATGAATCGAACTTGTCGCCATTTTTATGCTTATCAATATTAACAACTCGTTTTCTATTTATTTCATATTTATTGATATATTCAAGAATATCATTGTTGCTCTTATTAGATATAACGATATCAGCTTCGTTAAGTTCTTTTGCCTGCTCAGGAAAAGCCTGAGGCATACATCCCGTAAGAATAATTGCTGAGTCAGGGTGCTTCCTTCTGAATTTCCGTACGTTCTGCCTCGTCTTCTGGTCCGCCGTGGCTGTTACCGTGCAGGAATTAATAATATAATAATCTGCTTCTTCAGAGGGGTCTACAATCTCGAAACCCGCTTTCGTAAGAAGCTCTGCCATATATTCAGTTTCATATTGATTGACCTTGCAGCCAAGAGTGTAAAATGCAGCTTTCATATGAATACCTCATAAATATTTTGTATATTATATCAAATTTATTGAATTATTACAATAAATTCCGAATATTAATAATTGGTGATGATAATGAAAAGAATAATTACATATTTATTAGCCCTGACTATGTTATTTGTGCTGCCTGTGAATGCATATGCAGATGATAATAAAGCAAAAGACAATGAAATTAAAGCAAAATCTGCAATCCTTATTTGTCTTGATACGGGAGATGTACTGTTTAAATACAATGAAAAAGAGCACCTTTCGCCTGCTTCTGTTACAAAAATAATGACAATACTCCTTGTGCTTGAGGCTATTGACAACCATCAGATAAAGCTTGAAGATAAGGTTAAAGCTTCTCCGAATGCAGTAAGCATGGGAGGCTCGCAAATCTGGCTCGAAGCAGGGGAGATAATGACTGTTGACGAGCTGCTGAAAGCTGTAGTGATTGCGAGCGCAAACGACGCCTGCACAGCGCTCGGCGAGTTCATCGGAGGCTCAAGTACGGGCTTCGTTAAAATGATGAATGACAGAGCGAAGGAGCTCGGTTGTAACGATACTAATTTCGAAAACTGCAACGGTCTTGACGATACAGTATCAAATCATTATTCCTGCGCTTATGACCTGGCGCTTATCACAAGAGAAGTTATGAAACATAAGATAATTGAAAACTATACAACCGTTTGGCTTGACTCACTCAGAAACGGTACTACTGAGCTTAATAACACTAATAAGATGATTAACTCATACGAAGGAATAACGGGACTCAAAACGGGCACAACATCTAATGCAGGCTTCTGTGTTGCCGCAACTGCAAGAAGGGATAATATGAATCTGGCGGCTGTTGTTCTTGGTAGCGAAACGAGTGAGGAAAGATTTGAAACAGCCGCAATACTGCTTGACAAAGGTTTTTCCGAATATGAGATAATTAAGCCGACTATTGATAAATCAAAGCTCACAACCGTTAAAGTTGCCGGCGGCGTGTTTAAAGAAGTAAAACCCATTGCTGAGCACGCAGAAAATTTCCTCGTAAAGCGCGGTAACTCAGAAAAAATCGAGTATAAGTACACAGTTACAAGTAAAATTAACGCTCCTGTTTTAAAAGGAGAAAAGCTCGGAAAGATTACTTTACTGAGTGAGAATAAAAAAATCGGTGAAATTAAGCTCGTTTCACCTAACGATATTTCGAAAATCAGCCAAAACGCGATACTGAAAGATATACTTATTAAAATTTGAATTTTTGTTGATTTTTTTGTCGATATGATGTATTATATATAAAATTTATGAATAAGAGGTTTAAATATGATTAAGCTTAATTCTAAATACGCCCAAAGCATTGTATCAGACGAAGATATTAAATCATTAGCTTCAAAAGCGGAAGAAGCTATGTCTTTGCTTGAAAATAAAAATGGCGAAGGAAATGATAAATTAGGTTGGATTTCGCTTCCTACTGATTATGATAAAGAAGAGTTTGACAGAATTAAGAAATCTGCTGAATATATTAAGAAAAACGCCGACGCACTTGTCGTAATCGGTATAGGCGGTTCTTACCTCGGCGCAAGAGCTGTAATTGAGGCGCTTAAGTCAGCAAATTACAATCTTCTCGCAAAGGATACTCCTCAAATTTACTTCATCGGTAACTCTATCAGCCCACAGGCGCTTAACGACGTTATTGCACTTTGCGAAGATAAAGATATATGCGTTAACGTAATATCGAAGAGCGGTACAACTACTGAAGCAGCTATTGCTTTCAGAGTGTTCAGAAATATAATTAATAAGAAGTATTCTAAAGAAGAAGCTACAAAGCGTATCTTTTGCACCACCGACAAGGTTAAGGGAACGCTTAAGAGTCTTGCTGACAAAGAAGGCTATGAAACTTTCGTCGTTCCTGATGATGTAGGCGGCAGATACTCTGTGCTTACTGCAGTAGGTCTCCTCCCGATAGCTGTCGCAGGTGTAGATATTGATAAGCTTATGCTCGGCGCAAGAAATGCGCAGAATGCATATAACAGCCATGATATTAACGAAAACGATCTGATTAAATACGCAATTATCAGAAATTGTTTATATAATGCAGGTAAGAAAGTCGATTGCTTCGTTTCATACGAGCCTTGTATGACTATGTTCAACGAATGGCTTAAGCAGCTTTTTGGCGAAAGCGAAGGCAAGGATGGCAAGGGACTTTTCCCGACTTCCTGTGTATTTT
>CAMPAT010000122.1 GCA_946633275.1 uncultured Clostridia bacterium | reverse complement strand
GTAAAGGAAAGTCGGATGTACTGCGCTGTTTGGGTCAACGTCAATCCCCTTCTGCGCAAGCGCCTGAGCTGAAGCAGCGAGCGTATCGCGGATTTTCGGCGACCACATTCTGAACAGAGCTGTATCGGTATTTGTACCGAAGGCTTCCTGATTAAAGAAATTGCCCCATCTGCCGATACCCTGACCGATAAGTAGTCCGAGTGCACCGAGGTCAAGAAGATTAAGGAAATTAATCTTGCCTATTTTACAGCCTATCGAAGCGCCGATTAACGCGCCGATAATTCCTCCGTAAATAGCGATACCGCCGTTCCAGATAGCAGGGATTTCATTAATATGCTGAGAATAATAATCCCATTCAAATGCGACGTAGTAAAGTCTCGCAAAAATAATTCCGAAAATTGTACCCCAAATCAGTACATCCGTCATTCCGTCAAGGCTCATCTTCCACTTATACGCCCCCCTGCCGCCGTAAAGAACGGCAAGCGCAAAGCCGAAAGCGATAATTATTCCATACCAATGAACCTCGTATCCGAAGATGGAAAAGGCTACTGACGGAAGATTAAAATCTATTCCGAGACCGTCAAAATACACGTGAGTAAAGTTTGACATCAAAGTGTCCTCCGATTATTTATTCTTAACGACGGAAAGCGCCGAAAACTCTTCGTTCATCATATTTTCAAGTCTGTTCTGAACGTCATTGAGCGTAATATCTTTATATATCTCAAGTGCGTCAAACAGCGACCAGCCGTTAAAATCGCAGGCGATGAGCGCATTCGCGATATTATCAGTATCATTAAACGACATAATCTCCTGGCCGTACATACTGCGGCGCACCGTTTCAAACAGCTCGCTGTCAATTCCGTCTTTTTTAAGCCGCGCAATTTCTGCCTTAATCTGAGCGGCAACATTTTCCGGCTCGTTGCTCTCGCCCTCAAAAATCACGGTTTCATATCCGTTACCTATGAAATACGAGCCGCCGAAGGAAGCGTCAACGAGCCCCTGCTCAACAAGGCTTGAATACAACGGAGACATCTTGCCCGAGATAATCTCAATGAGAATATCTGTAATTACATTTTCTCTGTAAGTCGGGAGCGGTTTTTCGCACGCCTCCTTGTAACCGAAAGCAAACACCGGAACGGAAATCGGCAAATTATGCTCCATATAATCCGTAACGATACCACGAGGCTCCGCTTTAAACGAGCGTTCAATAGAAAGCTCGGGTGCGTCCTTAAGACATCTGTCGCAAACCTCAAGCACCTCGTCAACCGTAGTATTACCAACAACGGCAAGAGCCATATTATTAAGATTATAAAACGTGTTATAGCAGTCGTACAGAAGCTTATCCGTAATCTGCGCAATAGACTCGACAGTACCTGCAATATCTATCCTTACAGGGTGCTCGTGGAAAAAGCACTTGAGAAGATTAAAGGTACTCATCCAGCCGGGTGAATCGAGATACATTCTGATTTCCTGAGCTATAATCCCCTGTTCTTTCTGTACAGTTTCAGCAGTAAAATAAGGATTCTGAACGAAGTCAAGCAGAATTTCAAGGCTTTCTCTGAAGTTATCGCTGCATTGGAAAAGATAACAGGTGCGGTCAAACGAAGTGTAAGCATTCGCATTTGCGCCCGTTTTCGCATAACGTTCAAATGCGCCAAGCTCCTCGCTCTCAAAAAGCTTATGCTCAAGGAAATGAGCTATACCCTCCGGCACTTCCGTAAACTTGTCGCTGTCGCTGCGTTTAAAGCGAGTATCAATCGAGCCGTACTTTGTACCGAAAATGGCATATGTCGAAGAGTAATTATCCTTCGGCATAACGTAAATTTTCAGACCGCTCTTATGGTTTATTTCAAAATAGCTTTCGCCGAGTATCTCGGACTTAATCTCTTTAACAGACATTACTTCTCCCCCTTTAACGGAACTAATCTGAACACGCTGTCAAGCGAAAGAAGCTTCGCGCTGTTAATGATATCCTCAGAAGTTACGGCGTTATTATGCTTCGCTGATTCTTCAGGCGTAATAACAACGTCGTCCGTAATCTGATTTGTGTACCAGCTGCAAAGCGCGAGCGAATCGTCAAGAACTGACATCACGAGGTCGGAAATTCCCATTTTTGCAGCTTCAAATTCTTCGGCAAAGTCACCGTTTTTAATATCGTCAAGCTGCGTGAGAATTTCATCAATAGCTTTGTCCATATTCTCTTCCTCGCAGCCGCATTGGATAATAATATCGCTCTTCCTTCTGTCAAGACGAGCAACACAATAGTAGCAAAGCGACAGCTTTTCGCGGACGTTATTAAACAGCTTGCTGTAAGGTCCGCCGCCGAAAACGTCAGTAAAGAGGCGAAGCTCGGGCTTTGTCTCAAAGCTGCACTCGCTGTCAATCCTGAAGCCGAGCACAAGCTTGCCCTGCTCAACTTCAATAATTTCGCTCTCGTCCTTAACGTCAGTTGCGCACGGCTTAAATACTGCTTTAACGGGAGGCTTGTAATCTCTGTCAACTGAAGAAAAGTACTTCTTTGCTGTATCGCATACGCTCTCAATATCAACGTTGCCGATGACTGTAATCTGGATTTTTGAATGCTTCTTAAGACATTCAAGCGCGGATATGAGGTCGTCGCTTTCAGTTTCTTTAATGCACGCTTTTGAGCCGTATCTGTTAACAGCATAAGGCTCGCCCTCAAACATAAGAGCCTCCAACTTACGCAGCGAATAAACGCGCTTTTCATTATACTCAGCGTCAAGCTTTTCGCAAAGGAGCTTCTTCTCGCGCTTAATGTCTGCTGATTTAAAATCTCCGTTTACATCTACATTCGGTTCAAAGAGCATTTTCATCAAAAACTCAAAGCTGTCTGAGCTAATGCTCTCGCCGTCAAGTGCAAATCTGTCCGCAAGAGAAGAAACTGCAAGCGTAAGCGACTGGTTTTCACCAAGCTTGCTGATACTGCACGCCGCTTTAGCTCCGTAAAGCATAGCAAGTTTCTTATTAAACGCATTTACCGTGGGATATTCCTGCGTTGTGCTTGAGAGCATACTAAACAGAAGCGCGTTTGCGGAAGCAGCCTTTTCCTCAAGAGGAGAAAGAAACGTCACAGCAAGCTCGCTCGTCTTAAACTTATCTGTCTCGGCGTAGACAATATCTATGCCCTCGCCGAGATTAATTACTTTAATATCCTTCATTTTATCACCTAATTGAGTATTATAACACAATTAAAATAAAATATCCACTATTATAATAAAATATATAATAAAGCGAGAAGCAGCGTTTTATCGCACTCCTCCTTCATCGCGGAAATCAGCGAGACAAGTACGAGCGGAGTAATACTTTTCTCTTTAAGCGGAGAAAGGAGCTCTATGAGCGACTTTAGCGCGTCGATGTTAACCTCATCACGCTCGCCCTCTGAATACTGCCTTGTACGCTCCTGCATTTCTCGCACGCGTTTCTTCGCGTCGTCAATTTCACTACCAGAAAACTGAGCCATTGAACATTCCTCCGATATGTAGTATAATTATTAAATACTATGAGAAATCAGAGGAACGTATGATGAGAATAGTCGCAACATCAGACTCGCACAGGCGCAGAAGCTATCTTTACGACGTAATTGACAGGCATAAGGATAACGCTGAGCTTTTCATCAACTGCGGTGACAGCGAAGGAGATATTGAAAACATACCGTATATTTATCCCGACGTGCGCTTTGAGTGCGTTTGCGGCAACTGCGACTGGGGCAGCACGCTTCCTAATTACAAAATAATTAAATTCGCAGGAAAGAAGATATTTTTCTGCCACGGTCACACCTACGGAGCAAAGCACGGATACGAAAGGCTGCTTGAAGCAGCTAAGGCAGAAGGCGCAGACATCTGCATTTTCGGCCACACTCACACGCCGTATATTGAAAGGATTGACGGAGTCCTGCTTATTAATCCCGGCGCGCTGTGTAATTCGTCATATGCT
>CAMPAT010000121.1 GCA_946633275.1 uncultured Clostridia bacterium | reverse complement strand
TATGTCCTACAGGAGCTCTTACTGAGAAGGACGATACAGATAAGGTGTGGGCTGCTCTTGAAGACCCGAGCAAGCACGTTGTTGTTCAGACAGCGCCTTCAATCCGTGCAACAATCGGCGAGTGCTTCGATATGCCTATCGGAACTAACGTTGAGGGCAAGATGGTTGCCGCTCTTCGCCGCCTCGGATTTGATAAGGTGTTTGATACGGACTTCGGCGCTGACCTCACCATCGTTGAGGAAGCAAACGAGCTTGTTGAAAGAATTAAGAACGGCGGAACTCTTCCGATGATTACATCTTGCTCACCCGGTTGGGTTAAGTTCTGCGAGTTCTATTATCCTGAGCTTATCGCTCATCTTTCAAGCTGTAAGTCGCCTCAGCAGATGGCAGGCGCAGTTATTAAGACTTACTATGCAGAAAAAATGGGCATCGACCCGAAGGATATATTCGTAGTTTCGATTATGCCTTGTACTGCTAAGAAGTTTGAAATCGGCAGACCTGACCAGAACGCAGCAGGCGTTCCTGACGTTGACGTTGCTCTTACAACACGTGAGGCTGCAAGAATGATGAAGCGTCTCGGTATCAACTTTGAGAACCTTCCGGACGAAGAATTCGACTCACCTCTCGGCGACGACACAGGCGCTGCAGTAATCTTCGGCGCAACAGGCGGCGTTATGGAAGCTGCGGTAAGAACTGCAAACGCTTGGCTCAACGGCGCTACGGAAGCTATCGAGCTTGAAGCAGTACGCGGTACTGACAGCATTAAGGAAGCAACCGTAGAGGTTGGCGGCACACCGCTTAAGCTCTGCGTAGCGTCAGGCGCGGCAGCTGCAAAGCAGGTTATGGATAAGCTTGCAGCAGGCAATCCTGAAGGCTGGGGCTTCATCGAGATTATGGGTTGCCCGGGCGGCTGCGTAAACGGCGGCGGACAGCCGATTCAGCCGCAGTACGTTCGTGATACTGTTGACCTTAAGGCAGTTCGTGCAAAGGCTCTTTACGACCAGGATAAGGATATGCCTCTTCGTATGTCTCACGAATCACCTGTTATTAAGAAGCTCTATGAAGAGTGGTACGACGGTTTCGGCGGTCATAAGGCTCACGAGGCTCTCCATACTTCATATGTGGTAAGAAAGAGATATTAATCTCATAATTAAGGCAACCGCTTCGGCGGTTGCTTTTTGCTTTTTATGGCAAAATTTTCTTAAAAAATATATAATTAATTATTGTATATAATTATTCTTAGTGTTATAATAATTAACTAGGAGAGTTTAACTTTAATAAGCGGAAGTGACGATGTGAAAAACGTAAAATTCATTAAAATCATATCAATTATTGCGGTATTCTGCTTTGCTCTGAGCGCCTGGGTGCCTGCGGGGCT
Source organism: uncultured Clostridia bacterium (assembly GCA_946633275.1). Classification (GTDB taxonomy): domain Bacteria; phylum Bacillota; class Clostridia; order Oscillospirales; family Acutalibacteraceae; genus Eubacterium_R. The sequence goes on along the minus strand of CAMPAT010000121.1, from coordinate 2,608 downwards.
TGTTTATGCTGATAATAAGCAGCAGACGAGTCTTGAGCAGCAGCGCGACGAGCTGAAGCGTAAACTCATTGTGACAGAGCAGAAGCTCAAGGAAGTCGGCAGACAGAGCAAGGAAACCGAGGAGTATATTCAGGTTCTGGGCGAAAAGATTGAGTATCTCAATCAGCAGTATAAGCTTGCGAAACAGGAAGCGGACAGAATTGAGTCAAAAGTCAGCTCGCTTGAGAAAAACATTTCTTCAAACGAGCGCGAAATAAACGAGATGAACTCTGAAATAAAAGAGCTTGAGAAAAATATCGTTGTGCTGAATAAGGAGTTCAGGAGCACTTATGACGATTACTGCAAGAGGATGAGAGCTATTTATATCAGCGGCGAGCAGGGAACTATGCTCACCTTCCTCCTTCTCAGCGACGGAGTGACTAATCTTCTGACGAGGCTGCAGATGATTAACGCCGTATCAAAACGTGACGGCGAGCTTTTGCAGAAAGTGCAGACTCAGTCAACGGAGATTATGAGCACGAAGGATAGACTCGATAAGAAGACTCAGAGTCTTAAGCAGTCGCAGACAAAGCTCAAGACAACTAAAACGAAGCTTAAAGAGCAACGGGAGGAGCTTCTCAAAAGCCAGGAGGAAATGGCGCTTCAGCAGGCTGTAATTGAAACTCAGCAGGAGGAACAGAATAAAATCCTGAAGGAGCTTCATAAGAAGACTAAGGAGTACGGCGAGTTCCGTGACATTACGCAGTCGGAGCTTGACGAAATTGACGAGGATATTGAAGCCGCGGCTAAGAAGTACCAGCCGCCGTCAACGACTAAAGCCCCAACCACAACTACCACGAAGAAGAAAACTACTACGACAACTACGAAAAAATCGACCTCAGGAAGCTCGCAGAATTCTTCTTCAAAAACTACGACAACAACAACTACTACGAAAAAAAAGACGACTACCACCACGAAGTCATCTTCGAATAATTATATTAATTTGACTTATCCGTGCCCGAGCTATACTCGCATTACCTGCGGCTTCGGCGCTTACGAAGGACATACGGGCTGCGATTTCTCGACGGGCGGTAACGTTAACCAGAAGATTGTAGCTGCGGAGTCGGGAACTGTAATTCTCGTTAAGCTCCTTGAAAGAAGCTACGGTCACTATATTGTAATTATGCACGACAAGACAACGTCCTCGGGCAAGGTTGTATATACGCTTTACGCGCATAATAACGATATTCTTGTAAGCGAAGGTCAGCACGTCAGCCGCGGACAGCAGATTGCGCGCAGCGGCTCGACAGGTAACTCGACGGGACCTCATTGTCACTTTGAGGTGCGTGTCGGCGGTTCAAGCCAGTCTTACGCACAGAACCCTGCAAATTATCTCTAATCCATATCAGCAAAAGAGGGAATAAGCTTGAAATATAAATTCACCGTTAAAACAATTTGTATAGTAATGTCAGCGCTCTTTGCGTTTTCTTCATTATGCTTTACGGCGTGGGCTGACGACGAAGCTCAGCCTGCCGACACAACCGCTCAGGCAGAGACTGTTACTCAGGACGAAGGAGCGAAGAAAAAAGCTGCGGAAAAAACGCTCCGAGAGCAGCGTAAGGCGCTTGACAAACAGCTCAAAGACAGCGAAAAGAAGCTGAAGGAATTTAATGAAAACGCCAAGACGACTGAGGCGTATATCGACGCGCTCGATGAAAAAATCGGCATAATTGATAAGGAGCTTAAGGTGCTCGATAAGGAGGTTGCCGAGGCGCGCGGTAAGGTCGACGAGCTTAATAAGCAGATTGAACCGCTTGAAAAGCAGCTTAAGGTGCTCCAGAAGGCGTATGACGAAGCGCAGAAGGAGTTTGATAAGCTCAACGACGAGTTTACTGCGACGTATAACGCATACTGCCTCAGGCTGCGCGCTATGTACATATCAGGCAGCGACAGCCTGCTTTCCGCACTCCTTACAAGTAAGGATTTGGCGCAGTTCTTCTCTCGCTATGAGATGATTAAAGCTGTGTCTAAGAGCGATACTGACCTGCTTAAAGAGGTTAACGCCAAGATGGAAAGAATCATCACGAAGCAGGACGGACTTAACGAGCGTAAAGAGGTGCTGACCGCCGCGCAGACGAAGCTTAATAAGAAGCGCGACGAGTGCAAAAAAGAGCAGGAGAAAATTGAAAAGGACCAGGAACTTATCGCCAAGAAAAAGGTTATCCTTGCTGACGACAGAGCAGAGAGCGACAGACTCTTCGCAGTTTATACTCAGAATGCCGCAATGTACACGGAATTCCGCAACGAGGACGAGGATATCGTTAATAAGGTTAACGGCGAAATTGACGCACTTCTTAAAGGGCTTAAGTCTCCCGACGAGGTAACGACTGCCGCAATCGACGACCACTCCAAGGAAAAAGAGAAGATGGAGCAGGAAATGAAGTCGCTTTACAGCGGCTCTGACGCGGCTCTCAGCCTTACGTATCCTGCGCCCGGTCATTATGGAGTTTCGCAGTATTTCGGCCATTACCGAAACGGCAGAGCGCATACGGGTATTGACTATCCTCTCTCTGTAGGCAGCAAGGTCGTCGCAGCGCAGAAGGGCGTTGTAATCAAGGTAAGACGACTT
>CAMPAT010000120.1 GCA_946633275.1 uncultured Clostridia bacterium | reverse complement strand
ATCTGTTTTTGAATCACCTTTAACAAGAATAACGCCGTTTGAATTAACGTTAAAGCTCTTTTTGTCTCCTGTTTTAACATACTGAGTATAGTAAACAAAGTAATTAGACGGAACTACAAAACCTCTACCACTATCATATTTATAGTTTTGATAATATTGGACATTATTGGGCTTATGGTAGTTTTTATTGCTACTACCGGCGTCACCGTCACAACGTGTAAGCCAGTCTTCACTCTGGTTGCGTCTATCAGTCCAAGAATACTGTTCGGCAATAGTGGAAATAAGAGTATCGAAATTAATGTTCTTTGGATTAGAATTTAAATAATTGTTAATCGCTGTCTTATTTTCAGTAATAATTTTATTGCTGGATGAAAGAGCATAATCAGGCTTAATTACAGTAACATCAAGCGATGAAGCCGAATACCGATTATTTGCTCTTGCAGGAAGAACGAAATCGCCGCTTGAAAGCCTGCCTTCGTTTGCATCAGGAGTATAACCCTGGTTTGCTGTTCTGATATTCGTGTTGAAGACAAGACGTTTTGCGTTATTCTCGGCTACGTTAAGTGACGCTTTACCTCCGCCGCCGAGGAATACGCTATTCGCTGCAGGAAGCGTAGGCTTGCTAACCTCCTGGTTATAAACAGTTGTACCGGGAGCAGGAGGAGTTACTGCGTCGTAGTCGATGGTAGTACGTTTTGAATCCCTGATATTCTCGAATACAGTCCTCTGCTGAGCTCTGTAAGACGACGCGCCGTAAGTGCTGCCGTCGTAATTACTGCCATATTCATTATTAATCTCAGCTTCCTTGGCAGAAACTGCTGTATTCGGTTTCTCAAGAGCCGATAAATCCTCGTAGTACTTTCTGATTTTCTGCGCGCCGAACTCAGGGTTGCTGCCGCCGAATTTTGCGTTAAACTGTTCTGTCAGAATCTGGTCAGGCGTTCTGAGCGACTTGTCGTCGTTGAAAATCTTAACGCCTCTGAAGGTTGTATCCGTGCTGTGCTTGAGAGTATATTCCTTATTATTATAGAAGTTCTTGAACGTCTGGTTGTTGCTTGTAAGGTCGTAAAGCTTGTCGTTATCGGAAGACTCGTTGGCCTTAGTACCGTAATACTTAGTGAAGAGCACATCATAGGCGTAATTTTTCTTTGTGCCCTCGTTACCTTCGCCCCAGTACTTAGTCTTATTCTCGCTGGTATCCGCGAAGGTGTTATCCTCATATTTAATGGTAGACGAGGTTTTATTGATTTCGTCAACTGCCTTCTCAACAGCGTCTGCTACGCCGTAAGCAGAACCCTGCCAGTTACCTGAATTAATGTTAGTAACTGTCTTGGTTGCGTTATTGACAGACTTATTAATCTGTCTTGTGAAATACGGCTTAAGGTTAGGAATATTGATATATTCTGACTGCTCCCTGAAGGTTCTGACAGTCGCATACTTAGCGCCGATATAAGTCGCGTTATTTTCATATGAGCTGTCGTTTGCGGTACTCGGGGTGAAGATAGTATCAGTATTTCTGTCGACCTTAGTACCCTTAATTCTTACTTCGTATGAATAAGTATGCTCGTGACCTTCAGTATCCGTATAAGTCTTATTGAGCAGTACTGCAGGATAAGTAAGTTCGCTCTGAGCGTCGCCGCTATTCTGATAAAGGAGTCTGCCGTTTGAGTCGAGTGCAGTATCCCAGTTATCGCCAAGCTGCGAAGTAAGAAGGTCAAATCTACTCTTCTTAAGAGCCGCGCGGGTTGTGCCCGTTACGTTCTCATTATTAACGTAAACGTCAAGATAATGCTGAGCGCGCGCCTGGTTTACACGATAAACGATTGACTCCTGATTTGCAATCTCAATATAAGTCTTGCCGTCTTCAGTCTTCTTCGTGATATTTGCGCCCTGCGCCTTAACCATCTGCTGCATTGCAGGTGAAATCGCTTTATTCGCAGTAAAGTAATTATCGGCAGCAGCGTCGAAATTGTCGGAAATATTTCCGTCAAGGTTCATCGTATCAAGAATGTTAATAACGTGCTGCGTTACCTGCAGACATTGCTGGTTCTGCACATATGTACGGGTAAGCTCAGGTCTGTTCTTGATATAATCATTAAAGAACTTGTTAACCTGACCTGTTATTGTATTTTTAAACTCCTTGTTTTTAATATAAGTTGAATAGCCGAATTTAATGTCGTCATAAGCGGTGAAGCGAACCTGGCCGTAATCGTCCGCGTCCGAATAAGTGTCGGTACTCGTGTTCTCGTTCGCCGCCTGGTTATACGTAGTTGTATTGCCGCTGTAATCGGTGTCCTTAACTCGGCTCGCGTTAAGCGCCTGGACGCCAATCATAATATTTGAGTTTGAATGCGCGTTGTTGTTAAATGTTGCCTCGGAAACGTTAATATTTACGAGCGGATTGTTATTCGGCGTGTAGCCGAACCAGCTCATAATATTCTGGATGAAATCCCACGCGCCGTTAATGCCGCGCTCTGCGATACCGACAACTGTCGAAAATGCGTTTGCGCCGCCGTTTCCTGCGTTTGAACCTGCGCCGGCGTTACCCTGGATATCAATTCCGGGGTAATCCTCATTACCAACCGTGATATCTTCGCCGTCGTTATTCTGGATGGTGCTGTCCTTAGTCGCACCTGCAAAAATACTGTATTTAAGTGCCTCGGGGAACGCCTCATAATTTGCGTCAGCCTTAACGTAAGCTGTCTTAGTCAGATGAAGCGAGCTGATACCGAGCGCATTACCAAAAAGGGTGCTGTCATCAACATCAGCCGTAATCTTATACACGCCTGATGTGATATAGAAATCGTATTCGGAATACTCGTCTGAACCGGCGCGCTCATTTGCTGCCTGAGCATATGCTGAAGCGTCGGTACGGCTTACCTTATGCTCAATATTGACCTTGATTTTGCCGTCCTTATACTTATCGCTCGTACGGTCGTAACCGTTCTTCGCAAGGTACTCGTAGGCATAGTCATAAAGCGAACTTTCGTCCGCGTCAATATTGGCTGCAACTGCCGTAGCTGCCGAGTCTACCGCATTCTGAAGCTTAGCACCGAGATAATTATGAAGCCCGATATCGATACTAAGCGCGGTAAAGCCAAGCACAACAATCATCATAAGGGCTGACATTACGGTGATTGCGCCTCTCTCCTTCTTAATCTTCCTTAACTTTTTCAAGGCATACGCCCCCTTGTTTGATACTAATATAATATATTAATACTATATAATAATGAAATTTCGTATTATTTCTTGATATCCTCTGCTTTTGAATGAGCGAGAGAAAATTCTGTCTGCAGACGATAAATCAAATCCTCTGCCTTATCAATAGCGCTCTCGTAAACCTGAGCGATTTCCGAGAATTTCTTGCTGTCATCGTCAGCCATACCGGACTCAACTTGCCCTGTAAGGTCGTTAATCTTGCTTCTGCTCTTGTCAACCTTTTTGGTGAGGTGAGCAACGTCGCGCTGGAGGTCTCTGTTCTGGTCCTCAAGCTTCTTGTTATCGTCCTGAAGAAGTCTGTTTTTAGTGAGCGCTTTCTGGAGCTTATCTTCAAGCGCCTTAACCTCTTCGCTGTTGTCAGCAGGAACTACCGCAGCCTTGCGGTCAGCCTTGGAAAGCTTAGTCTGGAGTGCGTCGCGCTCCTCCTTGCACTGATTAAACAGATTACGCATTCTGTCGGCTTCCTGCTTCGCCTGCTCAAGCTCATAAGTGAGCATTTCGTTTTTATTCTTTAGGTCAACAACTCTCTGGTCAAAAATTTCCGTTGCGCTCTTATTAGCCTTCTGCAGATTAGCAAGTACTTCATCAACCTGCTTCGGGTCATATCCGCGCAGAACTTTATCGAAAGAATACGACTTATTAGTTGCGCCTAAAATATCTTCTCTCTTAATTACCTCGTCTGCCATAAATATTTTCCTTTCAAAATTGCTAATCGGTGAATTCCAGCCTGTCGCCGACTGAAATTCCGAGTCTGTCACACGCACCGGCGTTAAGCTCGAGCATACTGTGACCTCCGGCAACCTTTTTGCGAACCT
>CAMPAT010000119.1 GCA_946633275.1 uncultured Clostridia bacterium | reverse complement strand
TTTGGTTGCTTTCTTGGGTTACCGTTCTTTCGCAACACGAAAGAATGGTAACAAATCATAGGACTCCATAAACGTTTTTATGTAACCTAAGCAGTTACCGCAAACATAACTCACTAATAATATAATCGGAGCGAAGCGACCCTTAATTCATAATTTATAATTCATCATTTATAATATTGTATTCTTTATCAACCCAGACAGCTTCGACACCGTCGAGGCTGTTTACTATTTTCTTTCCTTCGTCGTAGGGGAGGATGAAAAGCGCCGTGGACAGCGCGTCTGCGAGAGCCGAGTCGTTGCAGATAACTGATACTGATGAGTACCTGTCGGCAGGCATAAGCGTTTTTTCATCAATAATGTGGCAGTAGCGCTTGCCGTCAACCTCATAGTACCTCTGGTAATCGCCGCTCGTTACGACTGACTTGTCGACGACGGGAATTGTCGCGAGAGCTTCGGAGCTGTTTTTGTCGGGGTTTTCAATCTGTACGACCCACTTAGCTCCGCCCGGCTTAATCCCGAAGGTGGTCACGTTTCCGCCGAGGTTAATGAGCGCGCTGCTCCAGAAATTCTCCTTCGCGTATTCGCTCGCTTTCTGCGCCGCAAAGCCTTTTGCGATTGCGCCGACGTCGAGCTTCATTTCGCTGTCGGCGAAGAAAACTGTCGAGTTGTCATCGTCGATAACAAGGTCGTTTATGTCGGCGTGTTCATGCGCTTTTTTAAGTTCGTTCATATCGGGAAGTCGCTTGCCTTCCTCGCGGTATTCGTGCCATATGGAAAGGACAGAACCGAGACAGATGTTAACTGCGCCGTCGCTTATTTCGTAAGCCTTCTTGCCGAATTTCAGCAGCTCAATTATTCTTTCGTCGGCTTTAACAGGGGAGAGCCCTGCCTTCTCATTTATGTCTTTTATCGAGGTCACTCCCTCGTATGAGTTGTAAATGTCGTAAAGGTTATTGTACTGTACAAGAAGCTCGTGAAGCTCCTCAAAATGCGCTTCAAACGCTTTTTCATCCGTGTCGTAAGCTACGATGCTTGAAGCCGTGTCGAATACGTCCATAAAGCTCTTTTCAAAGCGCTTTAACCCTCTGCCGCAGGAGCAGAGGGTTAACGTTAACGATATGCATATTATGATTGATGTAAATCTTTTCATAATATCTGTTTACACCTGATAATATTATTGTTCTGACAAAGCGAGTTGCAACAAGCTTACAGCTCGCCCTTTAGTCTTTATCCTAATACTTCTTAATAATCTTAACCGGACATTTTTCCGCACAGAGTCCGCACGCGGTACATTTGCTCTGGTCGATACGCGCGATGTTGTTTTCAAACACGATAGCGTCGCTCGGGCAATTTCTCGCGCACATTCCGCAGCCGATACAACCTGCCGTGCAGGCTGTCTTAACGTCCTTGCCGCGTGCGCACGATGAGCACTGAACGCGGTATTTTGACTTAGCAGGGATTATTTCGATAAGGTCGTGAGGACAAACCTTGAGACACTTGCCACAGGCGATACATAAGTCCTCGTCGACTACTGCCTTCTTGTCAATAATTCTGATTGCGCCCTGGTCGCACGCCTTGACGCACGAGCCGAAGCCGAGACATCCGTATTTGCATGCGTAAGGGCTCGAGCCGGGCATTTTCGACGCGTAAACGCAGCTGTCAATGCCGAAATAGTTATAGTCGCTTTCGCGCTTTTCGCCGGTTCCCTCGCATTTTACGTAAGCGATTTTACGTTCCATTTCGCCGACTTCCTGTCCCATAATTGCGGCGATTTTCTGAGCCACGGGCATACCTCCGACGGGGCATGCGCTTACGGGCGCGTTGCCCTCTGCGATAGCTTTTGCGAGCGCGTCGCAGCCTGCGAATCCGCAGCCGCCGCAGTTTGAGCCCGGGAGCTCTTCGCGTACTGCGATTTCCTTCTCGTCAACGTCGATGTGGAATACTTTTTCCGCAATGCTGAGCACTACGCCGATGATTACGGCGATAATGCAAAGTGCAACAACGGCGGTAATAATTTCGCTGATATTCATACTATTACCTCCTTATGCAAATGCGTTGAAGCCGTAAAAGGCGATTGACATCAGACACGCGGTGAGCAGTACTGCGGGAGTGCCCTTGAACGACTCGGGAAAGTCGTTGAGCTCAGTTCTTTCGCGCACGCCTGCCATAATGATGATAGCAATGCAGAAACCTACTGCCGTGCCGAAACCTGTTACTACGCTTGTGATGAAGTTGCTTTCGTTCTGCACGTTTGTGAGCGCTGCGCCGAGCACCGCGCAGTTAGTGGTAATCAGCGGAAGGAACACGCCGAGCGCCTTGTAAAGCGAGGGCGAAACCTTCTTGAGAAACAGCTCAACGAGCTGAACGAGAAATGCGATTACCATAATGAACGCGATAGTCTTAAGGTATGTTAAGTCGAATTTTTCGAGCACGTATGTATAAAGCAGGCTCGACACAGCCGAAGCGATTGTAATTACGAATATTACTGCGCCGCCCATTCCTGCGGCTGTCTTGACGTTCCTTGAAACGCCGAGGAACGGACATATTCCGAGGAACTGACTGAGTACCACGTTGTTGATAAGCGCGGTGGTGATAAGAACTAAAAATAATGTATTAGCCATTATTCTCCACCTCCTTGTTATCCTTTACGTGGCGGTTGGCGCCCTTGAGCTTGAGCTTGTTTTGTACTGCGCAGAGCAGCGCGAGAATGAAGAATGCGCCGGGTGCCATTACGAATATTGAAATCGGCTCGTATGCCTTAGGCATAACCCGGAAGTCGAAGATTGTTCCGTTGCCGATTAATTCGCGGATTAAGCCGATAAGCGTAAGACCGAGCGTAAAGCCGAGTCCTATACCCACGCCGTCAAAAATCGAGAGTATCGCTCCGTTTTTGGAAGCGTAAGATTCCGCTCTTCCGAGGATGATACAGTTAACTACGATGAGCGGAATGTAAATTCCGAGGCTTGCATATAGCGAAGTAACGTACGCGTGCATAAGCATTTCCACGATTGTTACGAAAGACGCGATAATGATGATGTAAATCGGCACTCTTACGCTGTCGGGGATTACCTTCCTGAGAAGTGAAATCAGCAGGTTTGACATAATAAGCACGACCATCGTCGCAAGTCCCATTCCGAGTCCGTTTTTAGCGCTTGTTGTTACGGCAAGCGTAGGGCACATACCGAGCATAAGAACGAAGGTCGGGTTTTCTTTGATAATGCCGTTGTAGAGTCTTTCAATAATACCCTTCATTCTATCACTCTCCCTTCAGACACGAATTGTAAAATGCAATCGCTGCATTCGTTGCGTTTGTGACGGCGCTTGTTGTGATTGTTGCGCCGCTGATTGCGTCAATCTGCTGGCCGCTTGCGCCGCCGCCCTTGACGAATTCAATCGTTTCGGCAGCCTTGCCTGCAAACTGATTTGCGAATTCCGGCTCAGTAGATTTAGAGCCGAGGCCCGCCGTCTCGCTGTGCTTGATGACGGAGAAGCCTGTTATTTTGCCTTCGGTGTTAATGCCTACGGCAATCTGGATATCGCCGCCGTATCCTGATTTGGAGGTGGAGGCGATGACGTAGCCGAGCTTCTTGTCGCCGTCGATGGCAGCCATAACGTGATTGATTTCACACGCCTGGATTCCTGCGCCGCTAACGGCTTTTTCGCCTTCTTTAGCGATTTCATCGGCTTTCATAATCTCTTCAAAATCTTTCGCTTCGGTGAATACCGTGCGGTAAACTGCGTTGCGCGCGTCGATTTCAGCCTGAGCAATCGGGTCTCTCGTGACCTGGTTAACTACTGCGAGCAGAAGCACGGCGACGAGAGTTATGATGAAAATTGAAACGACGTTTTTAACTACGCTTGATTTCTTACTCATCTGCCTTGCCTCCTCTCTTCATAAGGTTGCTGAACGGGAGCGAAGCGGAAATGCTCTTTTCGCCGCCGAACGGTCTCGGTACGGAAATTCTCTTCTCTGCGCCGAACGGTCTCGGTACCGTTACCTTCTCAATAAGCGGAACGATAAGGTTGCCGATTATGATTGCGT
>CAMPAT010000118.1 GCA_946633275.1 uncultured Clostridia bacterium | reverse complement strand
TCGGTATGGTAATTTACGTTATTGGTAATAACATTGCGACGGCATTTTCGCTTGCAGGAGCATTCGCGCTTGTAAGATTTCGTTCTGCGCCCGGCGACCCGAAGGATATCGCCTTCGTTTTCCTCAGCGTTACGATGGGACTTACCTGCGGTCTCGGTTACTGGATTTGGGCAGCTCTTGCGTGCCTTGTGATGTGTGTTGCGATTATTATCCTTCATTTTACGAATTATGCCGGCAAGAAGGGCAATTTCTATGACCTTAAAATAACCGTGCCTGAGACGCTTAACTATGTCGGTGCGTTTGACGAAACGCTCGGCAAATATACGAGCTATTATAAGATGAAGCGCGTTAAGAGCGTTGACTTCGGCGCGCTGTTTGAAATTACATATACAGTTAATCTTAAAGATGATAATCAGATGAGAGTATTCCTCGACGATATCAGAGCGCTCAACGGCAATCTTAAAATCGTTCTTGCAGAGTCCGAATCTGCTGTTAAGAGCTTCCACTTTCAATAATCAGTAATTATGAAGAAATACATACCATTTAAAATTTGTGCAGTTGTAATCGCGGCGGTAATGCTTCTTACCGCCTGTTCAGCTATGAAAACAGAAGAAACTGCCGCAACGACAGAGCCTGCCGAGCAGGCAGCCGAAGTCGCTGTAACAGAAACTACTGCCGCAGATAATCAGCAGCAGTCCGTTTATGAAATCAAGGACGGCGATAACACTCTTAAAATTGCGCCGATTTACTCCCTTGACGGTAAAAATATTTTTGCGGCATATATCATTTCGGTTAAGGATAAGGCGGGCAAGGAGCTTAACGCGCAGTCGTATCCGCTTCTTATGAGCGTTGTTTCCGTTAGCGGTAATTCATCAGGCGTTAAGCTGAATAAGAATAATTCTTCGCTTATCAAAATTGACTCTTACTCAGACGATAAGGGTGAGCTTGTAGCTATTCAGGACGTTTCAGACGCTAATAAGAATAATAACAAGACGGAATTCCTTAAGCTCGTAAAGGTAGACGGCGCAAACGGCACAAGACATTATAAGCTCACGAAGGAAATCGTTATAATTGAAAAGGACAGTAAGAATAAGAAGTATGCTGTTATTAACGGCAAAAAGGTTACTCTTACCGATGTTGACTCGAAGAATACCAAGGTAAAAGATAATATTAATTCCGACACTCAGAATAATAAAAAGCCTGAGAATAAAACTGAAGCAACATCTTCAACAACATCACCGGATAATAAGACTTCAAGCTATGCTCAGATAGTTCTTAAGAAAAACGGCGCGGCAGCTTCCTCTGCACCCGGAGTAAGTTCTGATACTAACGAAGTCGTTATTTCAAAGGGCGGCGACTATCTCGTCACTTCAGATACGTCCACCTGGCACGGCGTGATTAAAATTATGCTTTCAAATAAAGAGAAAGCGGAAGTCAGATTTGAGAATGTTGACATCAGCTATAATAAGGGCAGCATTATTCAGATTATCGATACTTCAGATTCGATGAAGCGTGATTTTCTTGAAGCTGAAGTTTCGAGCGAGTCTGTTGTAGATGACAACCTTAATGACGCTATGGACGATTTGGCTGACAGAGAAAGTGCGCCCGATGTTTCGCTTACGTTCCCTACAGGAACAACAAGTTCCTTTGAATGCTCGTCAAACGTTTATTCAGGCGTTATCTATAACGAGTCGAAGCTCGAGATTAAAGGTAACGGTAAAGTAAATATCACCGCTACTGCAAATGCAAATAATGTCCTCTGCACATCAAAAAGCGTTACATTTAAGAATGTTACGGCTCATCTGAAGTCAGCCGCTTTCGGCGTTACTGACAGTATCGGCGGCAGCAGGGGAATATTCTCCTACGGTAAAGTCAATATTGAGTCGGGTAGCGTTGATATTGACTCAAACGGCGACTGTATCAGATGTGACAGACTGTCGCAGACGGGTGGTACGCTTAATGCAACCTCCTCTGCGGCTGACGGTATCGACGCCGAGGATTCAATCGATATAACAGGCGGAAAATCGACGGTTACTGCGCTTAAGAAGTCGTCGTTTAAGGTGCGCCGGGTAAATAATCAGGAACGATATGACAACGGCGAGCGCATTCCTGTTAAGGATTGCGTCAGAAGCGGTAAGAATGACCGCTTTAAGATTGACGGCGGAACAGTTAAAGGCGAGAGTAAGAAAATTACCGACCCTCTTTCTTCTTCTAATCAAAAGTCGATTGTCTGCAGAACAGTTAAGAAGGTTAAGGGCAGCAAAACGGAAGAGAAAGAATCTGTAAAATGGAAGGTGGAGTCCGTTGCTTCTTCATCAAATCCCTGCGTTAAGTTCCTTTATTCTTCTTCATCTGTAAGCAAGAATGATTATTCAGTCAAGGTAAATAATACATCAAAGGATACAACCTGGACGTGGAACGGAAACTACGGCGCCTGCTACGTCGTATCGTCAACGTCAAGATAATTTTAAATATCGGGGAAGGATAATATGAAAAGGTTTACAAAACGAATTTCCGCCTTGCTTATGTCGCTTGTAATGCTTGCGAGCGTTTTTGCGGCTGTTCCCGTTGTCGTGGAAGCGGTTGATACTCCGCTTAAGCTTGAGGGTAAATCAGTCGAATTCTGGGCGGACCCCGAAAACAGAATAAAAGCCGACGACCTTACTGCTTTTTCAAGCGGCGATAAAACTTCTATGGTCGGCGCAGTAGGAGCTTTTGCCCGCAGCACGAGCTCTGATAACTATTATCTTTTCCTGCCGTCAAATGCAGATTGCACAGCGCTTAAGGTTTGGTTTAACGCGAGCACTTGCTCCGTTGGCGGAGCTGCGCTTACGAGCGGCGAGAAAACTGACGTTTTCAGCGCCGCTGATGACGGTAATATGCATAACTATACCCTCAGTCTAAACGGTACTGATTATTCGCTCGGAGTTATGAAGTCAGGCGACGTCGGAACAGTATATATCGATACGAATTCGGGCTCGATTTCAAAGATAACTAACAGCTCGAACCACACCGCTTATGAAGACGGCACGATTATGGTTGTTAATGCCGACGGTACTATCGAATACGACGGCGTTCTGTCTAAGATGAGCGGACGCGGCAACGGTACCTGGGGAACAAATAATATTAAGAACCCCTATAATATCAAACTCGCGACTTCAACGAAGCTCCTCGGAATGCCTAAAGCGAGAAAATGGTGTCTGCTCGCAAATGCAGGCGATGGCACTTTCGTTAAAAATCAGCTTACTTATGACTTCGCCGACTATATCGGAATTAAGTATCAGACTCATTGTAAGCCTGTCGATTTATACGTTAATCAGCAGTATTACGGCTCGTATCAGCTCGCTGAGAAGGTTGAGATTAAGTCAAACCGCGTAAATATCGTTGATAATTACAGCAATCTTGAAATTGCAAACGGTACTGTTGACGATAATGATGTTGTCACTCCGGCAGATATGGATACTCTCGGACTGAGCACCCGTACGATTGACGCAAATAATTCAACAGTAGCTCTGCAGACTGAATTAAGCGCGAATTATTTCGGACATACTGTCGGCTCAAGACGTTACAGCGCATATGCTACTACGTCTCAAACGGGAACATCGTATTCGAATATTAACGACCCTGATGATTTGACGGGCGGTTATATATTTGAGCTTGAAATATCAGAACGATGGGCGACTGAGAACGCAGGCTTTTGCGCCTATAACCGTCAGGGCTGGACCGTCAAGAGTAATGATTATATCAGCCGCCACCAGGTCGATTATTGTTATAATCTCCTGTATGCGCTCGGCGGCGCGTTATATAACGGCGGTACTGTGCCTTCCGCTTCGGTTACTACTAATTGCAGCGAACTTAGTAATACTACCGGTGTGCTTAATAACTATGGACCTAAGAGTATCACTAATCCTGCTCCTGCAGAACAGTACAGGGGCAAAAAGTGGAGCGACCTTCTTGACAGCGACTCAGCAGTAAGATTTTACTGGACTCAGGAGTACTTTAAGAATATGGACTCCTCAACCTCGTCAACTTATTTTTATAAGGATATTGGCTCTAACGACCATAAGCTTTATGCAGGTCCTCTCTGGGATATGGA
>CAMPAT010000117.1 GCA_946633275.1 uncultured Clostridia bacterium | reverse complement strand
AAATACGTCAACGTCGTTGCGAACATAGATGTTACCGAAGTTGAACATTGAGCCTGCGTTCGCGTCATCGCCGAATTCGCCCTTACCGAGCTGAAGCTTACCGCCGCAATAAACTGTAGCATCAGAGTAGATGTTATCTCTGTCAAACGGCCACCAAAGCTTCATACCAAGGATATTGGTGTTACCGTCGTTCATAATACCGTTACAGAATGAGAAGTTGAAACCGCTCATAGGTACTTCCCAGTAACTCTGACCGTTACAGCTCAGCGACTGATTGGTATAATTACCGTTTGCGTCCTTTGCATATTCGTGGTTTGAAATATCGCCGTAGGCAGCAAGCTTACCGCAGTTATAGATACATCCGCCGAACAGCAAATCGCCGCCGCATGAGAAGGTACCGTCGCGTCTGTTAAAGAGCTGGTTGCCGTTAAGATATACATAACCTGCAAAGTGAGCGTTTGCGCCGACAAAGTTCCAGAAAGCGGAGTCAGCATATACTCGCTCATACTCATTATAACCTTCGATATTCATATTCGCGTTGAAATACATATCGCCGGTATTCTTGATATAACCGAGGAGATGGATAATGTAATTATCCTGCGAAAGTGACTTACCTTCGTTATAAACTATGAACTTTGCGCCTGTATTAACTCTTTCATAATCCTTGCTCTCGTCGGTTGTCTGGTCAACACCATTCTTGATAGAAATACCCTTTCTGTAACTTGAACCCGAGTCGTTGCCGTCGGTGAGATATCTCTTTTCGTTAGTGTCGTAATTAATGTTCAGCTTCTTATAAACGCTGATTGTACCGTAGTTATAAATTGCAGACGTCATATTCAGGTTGCCGCCGACATAAATTCCCGTGCCCTGCTCTGTCTTAATTGACGAGCCTGTCGGAAGGTCAACGTTACCCGTAAGATATGTCTTACCTGTTCTGATATAAATCGAAGAATATCTGTTAGGTCCTGCTTTTGCTTCACTCCAGTTGCAGTTGTTCTTAATATCGAGGTTACAGTCAAGATATACGTCACCTCTGCCCTCATAGAAACCGTTGTACTGGAGCGTGGTAATTCTGTTTCCGCTGTTGTCATACAGCTTACCGAAGAAGTTTTCACTTCCGTCCTGGAACCAGTAGTCAGCGTTATTATAACCCGGATTTGCATTCTTACAGCCGGTAATGTTAGTACCGCCCATAGAATACAGCCTGCCGAAGTTCGTAAGCGTGCAGTCGCTTATCGTGAGCCTGCCTGACGTATAAACAAGCGAAGTTCTGCCTGCGCCGTCGTTCTGGTCACCGATTTTAATCCACTTAGTATGAACAGGTGAATCAATAATTACGTTACCGAACTTACGGACGTCAAGCTTGAACCATGAATTTCCGTTTCTACCGAAGTTCTTATTCGGCGGAAGATACAGAGTACCGTTTGCATAGATATCGTAATTAACGTTATCGTTAGTATCCGGACCGCAGAAAACAATACTGTTTTCCGAAAGGTGAGTAGTAGTATCGATTTCGAGCGAATGATTGCCGCTGAATATGATACCGCCGTAACCGTAAACCTTCGACGCGCCGTTAGCCGTAACGGACGAGGTATAGATATTACCGTTTACATACAGCTTAGCGCCGCTTGAAACGTTAACCGCGCCTGAGAGGTTAACATGGTCGTTATGGTCGTCGTTCTCGCTGAGCGGAGAAGCGCCTGCCTCCTGAACGTCGCCGCTGTCGCGCGTTACGAATTCTGCAGCGTTGCTCAGAGTAATCGTGCTTGCGCTGACTACGCCCTTTGCCGAATAAATCGAAGCGTTATCGGCAGAGATGTTTGAAGCGGTAAGAATCTGCGAATCAATACGCGCGATAGAGCCGTTATACGCATTAATATAACCGGGAGCGTTATTTTCATGGCTCTTAACCGTCAGATTACCACCGCAGACAAAGTTTGCGCCGTTGAGAAGAAGGTTATCGCACTTAACAGTACCCGTTACGATAAGAGCGGAGCCTGTAAGCTCAATATTACCGTTAACGATAAGGTCACCGAAAATCTTAATTCTGATACCTGAACCGATAAGGCTCGGAGTCTCGATAGCATTTGCGCCCGTGAGCGGACTGTCTGCAGAGCCGAATACTGTATCGGGCAGGTCTGAAAGAACAGTACCGTTAAGCTTAACTTCATTAGGAGCAATAACTCTTGTGTGTCCGCCCGGTTCCTGATGAATACCTGAGCTTGATACATTGTCAAGAACGTTAAATACTGCCGAACCTGTAAGCTCAACCGTACCGTCAACAGCTGCGCCGTCGTGGGTATAGAACTGCGAATTATTCGACATATTGAGCTGTGCAATAGTGAAGTTATTTGTATTATCTTCCGTTCCGCCGTCGATATAAAGCAGATGATTGCCGGCAACGTTGACGGTAGTATTAGGAGCGTTAAATCTGTTCTCACAATATGTTATACCGCTGTAACTGTGTTCAGTATAATCTGCGTCGCCGTAATTAAATGTACCCCAAAGCGATACTGAGTTAGCTACGCCATTTTCAGTATTGATATTTACCTCGCCGAAAATGTACATTCTGCCGCCGTTATAAAGAGCTGTAGCGTCGGAGTGAGAATTCGTGAGGTTAATACCTGTGCCGAGGTAAATCCTCGAGCCTTCCTGCATATTGCAGAATTCTTCGAGCTTATTATTGAAGCAGTCCTCGCCGGCACTCGCACCGTTACCGAGAATACTCAGGGTCGTGTTACCGCTGTTAACGTTCTCAGGATTATGAATATAGATATGCTTTCCTGACTGCGAGGAAGTTACAACACCGCGGACGTAAATATCGTTAGTGCCTACAAGATTAAGCAGGTTTGTACCGTCGCTATTACAAGCGCTGATGTTACCGAGCGTATAAATGCTCTTACCCCAGCAGTAAATCTGATATTCACAGGAAATATCTCCGCAAGCGTAGATATTACCGAAGTTTGATACAGAGTCGCTGCCTGCGTTACAGCCGTTTACCGTGAGATTTCCGTCATTCGGAGTGCCTGAACCTTCGGTGATTGTACCGAGATAGATAGTTCCGTAGTTGTCAAGATGATTACCTACGGTCATATCGCCTTGGCAACGGATTGCAGCGTTATCGTTGCGATATTCCTCATCTGCAGAAACCCAATAGTAGCCGTTACTTAAATCAGTTTTTGATGTAATATTACCGTAACATCTGATATCCTGAAGGTTGATTATTGCGCCTTCTGTGGTCTTGATATTACCGCCCTCGCCCTGGTAGCCGAAGACATTGATAATACCGCGGTTAATAATTGTGCCTGCCTCAAGGCTGCCGTAAGTAGATACGTTTGCGTTAGTAGCGACATTTAATAAGCCTGAAAGCTTAATATTACCGTTAGTCTTAACGCGGGTACTTACCGTAATTGAGTTTGCAGTAATACCGTTGAGTACTCTAAGTTCATTACAGGAAATACTGCCTGAGCCTTTAATAGCGCCGCCGCATTCAAGCTTTGCGTTCTCAGTTGAAACTGTGCCTTCAAGCGTCATATCGCCGAGCGAAATAACTTCGCAGCTCGTCGAGTTTGTAAGTCCGCTCATTTCAAGCGTTCCGCCCGAGTAAACATAACCGTAGTTTGTTGTGGCACCGTCTGCGTCATAAGACGTAGTGGCGTACATTGTGCCGTTGTTGGTTACAGTACCCGTACACTTAATTGTGCTTGCCATTAATTCGCAGCCCGACTGATTCTCAATAGCACCGAAGGTGGCAGTACCATTTGAATAGAAGTACGAATTAGTATAGTTAATAATCTTACCGCAGTTATTAACGGTGTTAACGTGCATATATGCTTTAGCACCGCTTGCATAACCGCTGTAGCTGTTATAAATCCAATAACCGCTTGCGTTAAGCGTACCGTTGACCTTAATAGTAGCGTGCTTAGACGAGTTGTCGCCGGGTCTGTTCTGAATATCGCCGCTTGTAGATGTAAGGTTCTGGGTTTCTAATGTTGCTACATTATTATAAATGTATGTGCCCTTTACCGTACCCTTACAAATAATAGTAGCGCCTTCAAAATTGTCTATTTGCTTTTTAGAGGTTATATTACCTGTAGCTTTAAGCG
>CAMPAT010000116.1 GCA_946633275.1 uncultured Clostridia bacterium | reverse complement strand
AAAAATTCCCCGAAATAGAAAACGTTAAAAACGACGAACACCGCCACGGCGACACCGTATTATCGCTCCTGTAATAAGAAAGTAAACCCCTCGTTGTTAGTACCAACGAGGGGTTCTTGTTTTACTGATTATCAAAATCCTTGCGGATTGTCAGTATGTTCTTATTATCTTTATACTCGTACCTGATATCATCCATCGTCTTTTTAACGATGAATATTCCGTATCCTCCGATACCCCTCTCCTCTGCTGAAAGAGTAATATCCGGGTCTGCTTTTTCAAGCGGATTATACGGTACGCCTGAGTCAGTAATACGAATCGTAATTCCCTTTTCGTCATTATTGACGCAGATGTTTACGTCGCCGGTATTTTCGCCGTATGCGTAACGTGCTACGTTGCTGACAAGTTCATCGACTGCAATTTCGAGCTGGTTTTTGGCTTTTGACGAAAACGGCAGCTTTTGAACTTTTTCGCCTACATAGTCCATAGCGAGAGCGACGTTTTCAAGCGTAGCGTCAATAGTCAGTCCGTTTTCTCTGCCGCCGAACTCAAAGCAAAGCATAGTTAAATCGTCAAACTGCGGAGCGCTTCCGACGAATTCGTCAACAGTTTTCTTAACAGTTTCAAGGACTGTTTTCGGAGTTTCGCCTTTACACTTATTAAGTGCGTCAAGCGTTCTTTCCATACCGAAGAGCTCATTTGCGTCGTTCGTTGCTTCCGCAACGCCGTCCGTGTACAAGAATACCTTTGAGCCTTTTTCGAGCTGTATTTCATAGTTTCTGTACTTCAGTCCGTTCATACCGCCGATAACAAAGCCGTGCTTATCATTAAACACTTCAAAATCACCGTCAGAAGACTTCACAATCGGCTTTTCGTGACCTGCATTTGAGGCGATAAGCAGTCCGCTCTCCAAATCTGCAACGCCGAGCCAAACAGTTACGAACATTTCCTCCTGGTTATTGGCGCAAATCTGATTATTAACCGTCATTAATGCGTCGGCAGGAGATTTACCGCTCATTACCGCGTTTTGAATAAGAATCTTACTCATCATCATAAAGAGCGCGGCAGGAATTCCTTTACCTGATACGTCAGCGATTACCATAGCGAGATGCGTGTCATCAACGAGGAAGAAATCGTAGAAGTCGCCTCCTACTTCTTTCGCAGGGGTCATACTTGCGAAAATATCAAGGTCATTTCTCTCAGGGAATGCAGGGAAAATGTTAGGCAGCATATCTGCCTGAATTCTCGTTGCGAGCGCAAGCTCGGTGCCTATTCTTTCCTTCTCCGCTGTTACGGCAGTTAAGTTAGTGATGTAGTCGTTAATATCATGCTCCATCTGCTTAATAGAATCGCAGAGTATCTCAATCTCGTCGCCTGTTTGGATGTTGAGCCTTGAGATAGCAGAACGCTCCTTAGACGCCTCTCCTTTATCCTCAACGAAGCTTCTCGCCGCCTCGGAAAGCCTGTTAATCGGTGCAACCAGAGCGCTTGCCGTACCTTTAAGAATAAGTAAAATCAACAAACCGACGGCGATAAGAATAATACCGATAAGCGTAACGAAATACACAATACCATCAGTAACTACTTTGCTCATTGAAATATCAACGCCAACAAGGGCAACGGGATTTCCGTCGGAATCTCTGACCGGTCTCATACAGGAGCAGAGCCAGCCGTCATCGGGATTATTTGAAATAAAGGCAGGTATGCCGTTTTCAAGATTGTTTGTATCGTTTAGTGAAGACGAGACGGGGCGCACCGTTCCGAGCTGATACCGGTCTTCAGTATGGTCCGCGTCGAAAATATAAGTAACCTTATCACCTTCAATCACCTGAACGTAGATATACTCGATATCGTTTCTCTCTTTCGACTGGTCCTCAAAAATGAAAAGTGTATCAAGCATCTGCTGATACTTTTCATCCTTAATGGCATTTACCTTCTCGTCATATTCTGCGCGGTATGCCTCGTCATTATTGTATTTATCATCATCGTAAGGCTCAATTTGTTTAACCTCATCATAATAGCGCTTGATATCTTCCGCGCTCATAAGAGAGGCGGAGGTATCCGCAAGCTGTTCAGCAAGCTTCTTATAATGATTAAACATATTATAGCTGTAAAACACGCCGCTGATTGAAACGGCGAGTATTGACAATACCGAAGCCGCAATCAACACAACGGATACAGACTTTTTTCGCAGCGATGAAACTTTTCTTTTCTTATTATTTTCCATCACAAATCCCACTCCTTTAATTCATTATCAGGTTTACATAAGTATTAATTTCCGGCGTATTGTAAAGCACGGAGGATATGATTTTTTCGCCTTCATCGCAAGAAGAGCAAGGCAGATAAGCCTTTATCGTCTCCGTACCGAAAAGCGAGCACAGCGCGCCGCTTAAATTCTGAAGCTGAGATACAGATAAATCAGTTTCGTTAATAATAAGCGCATTATCCTCAGGATAACCAAGAAGAAAATAATCCTTATCTTCAAAAGTTATCTTAACAGTCCTGCCGGAAAACAGCTTGTTTTCTTCAATGCACCAGTTAATATGTTCGTCGTCCCATTTAACATACGGCATATATTCAAACGCCGTATCACGCATACGGTTATACTCCGCAAACGATATGTCATCACAGGTCAGGGAGCGACTTTCATCGGGAGTTAAAGATACTGAGCGCACATATGTCTTAGTATAAAACCCGAACGGCTTATAAAACTCCGTTATTGAAGGCGACGAGGGCTTAAGGAAAAGCGCCCTGCCGCTCTCCTCCGCCTGATTCACAATATGCCGCAACACAGCGCTCATATATCCCTTGCTGCGATACGCTTTGAGCGTGCCGACAGCGTAAAGATATTTGGCGTTTTGCTGCGTATTCCGCCCGACAACGAGGGCGTCTATCAGATTAACCATACTCACGGGTTTCCCGTCCGCCTCATATATAATCACGGTAATGCGCGCAAAGTTTTCACGGTAAAAAGTGCGTATGTATTCCTCGCTGTCGCTGAAGCATTGCTTCCAGATTTCACACAGACCGGGAATATCCTGCTTTTGGGCAAGTCGGATACCGTCATTCATAGCTCACTCTACCTCCACAGTAAGGGTGTTAAAGCCGGAATAGCGGCGATAAAAGAACTGCTTTGACTTGCTTTTTACCATCTGAATTCCGAGCGCGGCAAGCTGCTCAGGGTCGTCATAGTCCTGACCTGTTTTCATAGCGAAGGGGTTAAAGTTAACAGCGTTATCGCGAAAATGAAGCATAACAGAGCCGTTATTCTCGAAGCATAACGTAAACTGAATATACTCATCGCCTGTTTTATTAAACGCATTTTCCGTTATCGCCTGGCAAACCTCTTCGACGCACATTGTGATGAAGTAAACACGTTTAATATCTGCGTCGTTTTCTTCGCAGAATTCCTGAGTCTTAGTAAGCATTTCAGATATATCCGAATCGTTAACGTCGAGGAAATATGTGAACACCTTGTTTGACGTATTTTGTTTCATAGAACGCGCCACAGGCACCCAGATAATAATCGTCAGAACCTCTGCACCGAGGAAAACGAACCAGAACCATTTCAGCTCGAACTGCGCAAGCACGAAGGCAAAAGCTAAAAAGCAGACAAAGGTGCGAAGCTGATTAATCAGGAATACAATTTTTTCCTTTTTTATTGCCTGGAAGCAGGAGCTCCAAATGATATTCACCCCTGCAGGAATGATTGACAGGCAGAACAGCCGCACAGCAAACGCGCCGGCAGGAATTGCACCTCCTGACAAACCGAACAGCTTACATATCGACGGTGCAAATACAGAAAGCGCCGCTCCGATTAATACACCGCTCACAACGCCAATCTTAATTCCGAGCGACATAATACGCTTTGTAGCCTCGCGGTTATGCTCCGCAAAAAACGTTGCGCTAAGAGGCTGAACAGTATCTCCGAGAGCCGTATAAATCGCCAGGGCGACATAAGATACATCCTGCACGACGTTCAGCTGTGCAAGAGCAGATGAGCCTCCGATACGCATCAGAATATTATTCACAACAAGCAGCGCAATAAATTGTCCGATATAACCGAAGGAGGATGACATTCCCGTTTTTAACACGGAGGAGACAAGCTTTAAA
>CAMPAT010000115.1 GCA_946633275.1 uncultured Clostridia bacterium | reverse complement strand
GGTGTAAATATAACGATTTGCATTTTATCCAGTGCGCCTGCCGCTTTACCGAGGCTTATACAAACAGCGGCGACGGCATAGGCGAAAGCAAACGTCAGGAGATAAAAATGCTGATTAAGGAGCTTCGTAAGACGAATCCCGATATCGAGCATAATATTTTTAAGAGTATCCACGCCGTGTGTCTTGATACTATGCCGGGATATAAGCAAAATGGCGAGCACCACTCGTTTTTAGATAAGTATTAATTAAGGAGGATGCTATGAACATCTGGCACGACATTTCACCAAAGAGAATTAAAAAGGACCGTTTTTATGCCGTTATTGAGATTTCAAAGGGCGGTAAAAACAAGTATGAGCTTGACAAGGAAACGGGTATGCTCAAGCTCGACAGAGTGCTTTTCACTTCTACTCATTATCCTGCGAATTACGGCTTCATTCCGCGTACATATGCCAGCGATAACGACCCGCTCGACGTTCTCGTACTCTGCAGCGAAACAATCCAGCCTATGACGATTGTCGAGTGTACTCCTATCGGCGTTCTCATTATGGAGGACAGCGGCGCGAGAGATGAAAAGATTATTGCAGTCCCCGTTAACGACCCGAATTATAACGGCTATACTAATATTGACCAGCTTCCCGTTCACCGTTTCGATGAAATCAAGCATTTCTTCGAGGTTTATAAGTCGCTTGAGCACGAAAAGGCTACTTCCGTAACCGAAGTTCAGCCGCGCGATGTTGCCGAGGAAATTATTGAAGCCTGCATTGAAAGCTATATCGAAAATTTCCAAATGTAAATTTTGATAAATAATTAACAAATGTGTTGATTTTTTGTCAGAAATATGTATAATTAGAGTAACAAAATTAATTACATAAAGGAGTATAATTATGGCAAAGAAATATTATTGTCCGGTATGCGGATACGAGAGTGATGAGCCTATCACCGAGTGTCCTATCTGCCACGCAAAGATGGTTGAGAGAGAAAACACAGAGGAGATGTCATGGGCTGCAGAGCACGTTGTAGGAATTATCGACGGCGTTGACGAGGAAATCGTACAGGGTCTGCGTGAGAATTTCACAGGTGAGTGCAGCGAGGTCGGTATGTATCTCGCAATGGCAAGAGTAGCTCACAGAGAAGGCTATCCGGAAATCGGTCTTTACTGGGAAAAGGCTGCATGGGAAGAGGCAGAGCACGCTGCTAAGTTCGCAGAAATGCTCGGCGAAGTTCTTACAGACAGCACAAAGAAGAATCTTGAAATGCGCGTTGCTGCTGAATACGGCGCAACAGCAGGCAAGACTGAGCTCGCTAAGAAGGCAAAGGCTCAGGGTCTCGACGCTATCCATGACACCGTACATGAGATGGCGAGGGATGAAGCAAGACACGGCAAAGCACTCAAGGGCTTACTTGACCGCTATTTTGCAGATTAATAGATGTTACATTTTTGGAGCTCCGTAGTGTCTTGCTACCGAGCTCCAAATTTTAATGCCGAAGGCGGCAAAAATTTGGGAGAAACAGTCCGGGGGACTGTTTCGTAAGTGAGGCGGCGTGTACGTGCGCTGTTTAACGCACGACATATAAGAGCCGCACTCAAGGGCTTACTTGACCGCTATTTTGCAGATTAATAGATGTTACATTTTTGGAGCTCCGTAGTGTCTTGCTACCGAGCTCCAAATTTTAATGCCGAAGGCGGCAAAAATTTGGGAGAAACAGTCCGGGGGACTGTTTCGTAAGTGAGGCGGCGTGTACGTGCGCTGTTTAACGCACGACATATAAGAGCCGCACTCAAGGGCTTACTTGACCGCTATTTTGCAGATTAATAACACAAATAAAATCCGCTCACGTTTTTGTGAGCGGATTTTTTATGCAAAGTAGCCTATGGGGTGAATGGTGTGTTCCTCACGCGGGTTGAAGTCGGAAAGGTCGGTTGCGGCGCTAAGCTGCGACGCGCGCTGTATGCAGTAGTGACCGAAGCGGCGGCGAAGGATGTCGATTGTGTTTTCAATCTTCTGGAGCTTTTCGCGGTGTTCGGCAGTTCCCTCAAGGTCAAATTGTTCGCAGTATTCAAAATCAAATTCGCTTACGGAAATTCCGAGCGAGCGGATGTTGTTATCCCACGTGTAATTCGATTTAAAAAGTTCCATCCCTGCCGCGAGTATTTCTGTGCTCAGATTAGTCGGGAAGGGGAGCTTTTTCTGCCTCGTGAACGAATTTAGCCTCGTGTCGCGTACGCTTATTGTGACGGTTCTGCCCTTGAGCCCTTTCTCGCGCATTCGCTCTGCCACGCTTTCGCTGAGTACGCGCAGAACGGCGCCCACGTCGCTGTCGTTCACTAAATCACGCGGAGTTGTTGTTGAATTTCCTACGCTTTTTACATCGCGGATTTCGTCCTTGTGCTTTACGGGCATATCGTCAAGTCCGTTTGCAAAACGGAAAAGCGTGTCGCCGTTTTTGCCGAACACGCTGCGAAGGAACTTTATGTCTGTCTGCGCGAGGTCGCCTATCGTGTAAATGCCGTAGGAGTTGAGCTTATTTGCGGTCGAACGTCCTGCAAAAAGAAGGTCACCGCAGGGCAGCGGCCACGCGATTTCCTTATAGTTATCAGGGCCTATGCGCGTTATCGCGTCAGGCTTCTTGTAATCCGAGCCGAGCTTTGCAAAAATCTTATTGAAGCTTACTCCTATGCTTACGGTAATTCCAAGCTCGTATTTAATTCTGCCGCGGATTTCTTCGGCTATTTCCATACCGCTTTGCTGATTTCCCGTGACGTCGAGCCAGCTTTCGTCGAGCCCGAATGGCTCGATATATTCGCTGTAATCCTCGTAAACTTTCCTGCAAAGTTTTGAAAATCGCAGATAAAGCGGATAGTTCGGCGGTACTACAATAAGCTCGGGGCATTTCTGATAAGCCTTCCACAGCGGCTCGCCGACAGTTAAGCCGTATTTTGAGGCGATTTCGTTCTTCGTCAGAATTATGCCGTGCCTCGATTCGGGGCTTCCGCCTACGGCGACGGGCTTGTTTCTTATTTCGGGGCGGTAGAGACATTCTACCGAAGCGTAAAATTTGTTGCAGTCAACGTGAAGTATCGTTCTTTCCATAATATCACCATTAGAACATCTGTTTGATAATATTATAATACAACATTTGTTCTAAATCAAGCCATATATGTTGTGGTCGCTATGCATAGAATACACAATTAATGAATAAATATTGCATTGTTAATTAAAAAGTGCTATTATATGGATTTTAGGAGGACGATATTATGAGTAAAATGAAGTACACAGATATGACTCGCGAACAGCTTATTGCGGAACAGGCTGATTTGCAGAATAGATTTAACGATTATAAGGCAATGGGGCTTGCGCTCGATATGTCGCGCGGAAAGCCGTCTAAGGAGCAGCTCGATTTATCTATGGATTTGCTCAGCGTTACCGATTATATCGAGGACGGCATAGACCTCAGAAACTACGGTATTATCGACGGTATCCCGAGCTGCAAGAAGCTCTTTGCCGACCTTCTCGGAGTTGAGCCGAAGAATATTCTTCTCGGTCCTAACGCGAGCCTTTCGCTTATGTTCGACTATATTACGCAATGCTATTCGCACGGCGTTCTCGACAACACTCCCTGGAGCAAGCTCCCCGAGGTCAAGTTCCTTTGTCCCGTTCCGGGATATGACAGGCATTTCACTATTCTTGAATATTTCGGTATCAAGATGATTAATGTTGAGATGACCCCCGACGGTCCTGATATGGACGCTGTTGAAGAGCTTGTTAAGGACGAGAGCGTAAAAGGTATGTTCTGCGTTCCTAAGTATTCTAACCCTCAGGGTATCACTTATACCGACGAGGTTGTTCGTCGTATTGCGGCGCTTAATCCTGCGGCAAAGGACTTCAGAGTTATCTGGGATAACGCATATATTATCCACGAAATTTATGATGAGGGCGACGAGCTTCTTAACATCTTCGACGTGCTTCCTGAGTACGACAACGATGATATGGTTATTGAGGTTTGCTCAACTTCAAAGATGACCTTCCCGGGCGCAGGTATTTCCGCGCTTGCGGCAAGTGAAGCGAATATAGCCGATATTCTCGGAAGACTTAATTGCCAGACTATCAGCTATGATAAGATGAACCAGCACAGACACGTCGTATTTTTCGGC
>CAMPAT010000114.1 GCA_946633275.1 uncultured Clostridia bacterium | reverse complement strand
ACGCCGAAGCAGTACTGCGAAAGGTGCGGAATATTTGAACGGTAGGGGAGGATTTTAGCGCCTGCAGGCATAATGTGGTCGGTTGTGATGTTGTCGCCGACTTTGAGTACAGCCTTAGCCGTGATGTTCTCAGGAAGCGGTTCAGTCTTCGGGAACGGCTTGATGTTCGGGCCGCGGAGAACTTCAACGTTCTTTGCCTCCTCAGGAGTAGCAGGAGCTTCAATCATATTGTCGTTTACTATGAAATGCTCGGGCATTGTAACTGTAGGAGCGTCGCCGAGCTCTCTCGGGTCGGTGAGATATCCTGTGAGCGCCGAAGCTGCAGCAACCTCAGGAGAAACGAGATAAATTTGTCCGTCTTTTGTACCGCTTCTGCCTTCAAAGTTTCTGTTGAACGTTCTGAGCGAAACACCGCCGCTGTTCGGACTCTGTCCCATGCCGATACACGGACCGCATGCGCTTTCGAGAATTCTTGCGCCTGCATTAATCATATCAGACAGCGCGCCGTTGAGAGCGAGCATATTCAGCACCTGCTTTGAGCCGGGCGCGATACAGAGCGAAACTGTAGGTGAAATAGTCTTTCCCTTAAGGATAGAAGCAACCTTCATCATATCTGTATAAGATGAGTTTGTGCAGGAGCCTATAGCAACCTGGTCAATCTTGATTTTGCCGATTTCGTCAGTAGTTTTAACGTTGTCGGGCATATGAGGACAAGCTGCCATAGGAGTAAGCGAGCAGAGGTCGATATCGATAACCTCGTCGTAAACTGCGTCCTCGTCGGGAAGAATTTCCGTCCAGTCGTTCTCTCTTCCCTGAGCCTTAAGAAATGCGAGAGTAATTTCGTCTGAAGGGAAGATAGAAGTTGTTGCGCCGAGCTCAGCGCCCATATTCGTGATTGTGGCACGTTCGGGAACGGAAAGAGTCTTAACGCCCTCTCCGCCGTATTCGATAATTTTACCAACACCGCCCTTAACGCTCATAATGCGCAGAACTTCAAGAATAACGTCCTTCGCGGATACCCACGGCTTGAGATAACCTGTAAGATTAATTCTTGTCATCTTCGGCATAGGGATGTAATATGTGCCGCCGCCCATTGCAACTGCAACGTCAAGACCGCCTGCACCCATTGCAAGCATACCGATACCGCCGCCTGTCGGCGTGTGGCTGTCAGAGCCGATTAACGTTTTGCCCGGGATACCGAAGCGTTCAAGATGTACCTGGTGGCAAATGCCGTTACCCGGTCTTGAAAAATAGATACCGTGCTTTTTAGTAACGGTCTGTATAAATCTGTGGTCGTCTGCGTTTTCAAATCCCGTCTGAAGCGTGTTGTGGTCGATGTAAGCGACGGAGCGTTCAGTCTTAACTCTGTCAACTCCCATAGCCTCAAATTCGAGATACGCCATTGTGCCCGTAGCGTCCTGAGTGAGAGTCTGGTCAATGCGAAGTCCGATTTCAGTTCCGACTTTCATCTCGCCCTCGACAAGGTGCGCTTTGATGAGCTTTTGAGCTAAAGTAAGTCCCATATGAATCCTCCTGACTTGTTTAACTTTTTAACAAAGTTATTATATAATAATAAAATAATACTGTCAACTCTAAAACAACATTGTTAACAAATTTCATTATTTTGACAAAAAGAAGACGGTGAACGTTTAATTCACCGTCAAAATGCTAATAAATTACGCTGAACTGTTCCTCAGCTTCTGCGACCTTGAGCATAATAGCGCACTCAATGCGCTTGCGATGAAGCTCGCAGCCGAATTCGTAAACTCCGTCAACGCTTCCCGTCGTGTGGTACGCGTTTGCTGCGCATCCTCCTGAGCAGTAAAGCTTAGCAAAGCAGTCTTTGCACTCCTTGTGCGAATAAACGTTGCACTTTTTGAACTGCTTTAATACTTCTGGATTAGTAACGCCGTCGTAAATGTTACCGAGCTTGAAATTGTCGTCGCCGACAAACTGGTGACACGGGAAAAGGTCTCCGCTCGGAGTAACAGCCATATATTCCGTGCCTACTCCGCAGCCGCTAACGCGCTTAACGATGCACGGTCCGCCGTCAAGGTCTATCATATAGTGATAGAAGGTAAAGCCGTTTCCTTTTCTGTAGCGCTTTAACATCTCGTTTGCGAGGATTTCGTACTGCTCTTTGAGTACAGGTAAATCACTCTCTTTGAGCGCCCACGGCTCGTCAGGGGAGCAGACAACAGGTTCAACAGAAAGCTCTTTAAATCCAAGGTCTGCCATATGTATAAGGTCTTTAGAGAAGTCTGTGTTAAAATGCGTGTACGTTCCTCGCATATAGTAGTCCTGCTGACCGCGCGCGTCGGCAAATTTTCTGAATTTGTCTACTATCAAGTCATAGCTTCCGCTTCCGATGGGAGTTTTCCTCAGTCTGTCGTGAACTTCGCGCCTTCCGTCGAGAGAGAGTACAACGTTGCCCATTTCTTCGTTACAGAAGTCGATAACCTCGTCGTCTACAAGCACGCCGTTAGTCGTGAGAGTGAAGCGGAAATTCTTGTTGTGAGTTTTTTCAAGCTCGCGTCCGTATTTAACGAGCTCTTTGCAGACCTCCCAGTTGAGAAGCGGCTCGCCTCCGAAAAAGTCGACTTCAAGGTTGCGCCGCGTTGAGCTGTTTTCAACGAGAAAATCGAGCGCTTTTTTGCCTGTTTCAAGGCTCATAAGTCCCTTGTCTGCGCCGCCGTATTCGCCTTTGCCTGCGAAGCAGTATTCGCAGTTCAGATTACATCCGTGCGCCACGTGAAGACAGATAGCCTTGATAACGCTCTGGCGCATTTTGAATTCATCCGCCATTTCTTCAAACTTGTCTTCTGAGAACAGTCTCTCGTTGTTAATAAGAGTCTGTATGTCCTCAAAGCAAAGGTCAATATCCTCGCTCGTTACGTCCTCGCGGTCAGCGTATTTGTCAAGAATAAAGCGCTTTATTTCATCTTTTGTATGTTCTTCGTACATAGTTATAATATCATAAGCAACCTCATCAACGCTGTGAACGCAGCCGCTGTTCTGGTCGATGATGATATTATATCCGTTCATCTTGTATGCGTGTATCATAAATTCCTCTATAGAAAAAAGGCGGTCTTAACCGCCATTCTTCGTTTTATTTCTTGTTCTGCTCGCACTTCTGATTTGCTACTGAGCAAGAAGTCTTGCTTGCAGACTGGCAAGAGGTCTGGCACTCGCCGCAGCCGCCGTTCTTAGCCGATTCGCAAAGATTCTTTGAGCTTAAAGTGTTAATTCTTTTCATAATAATTGCTCCTTAATTAAATTTCGTAAATATTATAATTTATCAGCCCTGTTTTGTCAATACCTTAGGCAAAAGTCCGCTGTCACTTATTACGTTTACTTCAGAGCTTAAAAGCTTGCTTATATAGTCGGCTATTTCCGCGGAAATAATCTCATTCGGTACAATCAGCGGAATATCGGGCGGATATGCGTACACAAATTCGTCAGCGTGTTTGCCGACAGCTTCGCTCAGCTTTGTAGATTTTCCGCCGTTTTCATATGAAATCAGTATTTCACTTTCAGGACAGGGGGGCTTAATAAACGGCTTTTTAAAGCTCTTTTTGTCGCATTGACTGTCAATAGTGATGAGCGCGTTTTTCAGCATAGAGAACGCTTCGTCAGTATCGGCAGGAGAGGTCATAAGTATAACGTGCTCGCAAAGCGCGCTTTCAACCTCGATATTAAATCTGTCGCGCAGAGCTTCTGCTAAGTCGTGAGCGTTTATGCTTGCTCCTGCTGTAGATATAACGATTTTTCCTATATCGTCGCTGTTCTTGATTTTTAGCCACATGAGCGCCGTGCTCCGAAGCTCGGTAAGCCGCTGATAGTATTTCACGAAATCTTCAGAGCAGTTCTGTAAATACTGCGAACAGATATCAACTGAGTTCATCAGAACATAGCTCGGAGAGCTTGTCTCAAATATGTCAAGATAACGCTTGAAATCAGCAATGTATCTGCTGTTGTAAATATTAGCAACAGCCGTCTGAGTGAGCGCAGGGAGCGTTTTATGCAGGCTTGATATTACGATATCGCCCTTCGGATAAGCAGGAAATGGCGTAATCCCGAGATGCGCCCCGTGCGCCGCGTCAACAATGAGAGGAAGCGCGCATTCAATATTGCTTATAACTCCCTCATATGTCGGCGAAGTTATTATTACTGCAGCGGCGTCGGGATTATTTCCTACA
>CAMPAT010000113.1 GCA_946633275.1 uncultured Clostridia bacterium | reverse complement strand
GTTGGGTTACGACCCAACGGTTTATTTATTTTCTTATTCTTCGTCGCTACTGCTGTTTTTGCTGTCGTCAGACTTCGGGTTAAGAGTAATCTTGCCGCCGTGGTTAGACGAGCCGTAGCCGATGTAGCTCTTACCCGGGTTGAGCTTAACCTCTTTGCCGTCTGCCGTCTCAAGAACGAGCTTCTTATTCTTTACGCTCCATTTGATGTTGAGCGCCGTACCTTCGGAAAGGATTACGCCGTCGCCGCCCTTGAGAGCGTAATTACAGTAAGTTTCGCTGTTGCCCGAGCCTTTATAGTTTGCTTTGACAACGTATTCAGTTTCGTCGAGCAGGAAGATAAGGTTTTCAAACTTAAGTTCTGCGTCGCCGTACTTTGAGTCGAAGTCGTCGGTGGTGTACTTTTTGCTTTCCTCGTCATAATAGTACTTGCCGACCTTCGGGCACTTACCTGATGAGTAAACGTCAGACCAGGTGAAGTTTACCTCCTTCGCTTCTGTGTCTGAGAGCTTCTGAGCCTTCTTATTGAAGTTCAGAATGGTAAACTTTTCTGTATTAATCTGAGTGTCGATTTTTGCGCTTTCAAGCAGCGCTGTGATGTTGTCGCCGTTGAGATATCCTGTATGCTCTACAGTAGAAGTTCTTGTGTAATCTCTGCCGAAATATTTGCCGTCCTCGGAGTATTTGAGCAGATTGATGTGGTCGATATTCTCGTTTTCAAATACTGTGTCCGCGCCTTCATATTCGCCCTTTGAGTGAGAAAGTCCTGCGTGGATGAAAATGCTGTCAAACAGCTGGCTGAAGCGAATAAACGGAGGTCTTGCGGAACGTGTAGGACCGACCTGTGACGGAACCTTTGTGTAATCAGCCCAGAAGAGCAGCGTTCTCGTCGAGTATTCGCTCTCGCCTTCGAGCACGATATCAGCCTGGTTCATACCCCATTGAGGTCTTACGGACTCTGTTGAGTACTCGTTTTCAACTACGACTGCAACAGGTCTCTGCGTGAGCGCCGCTTCGTTATAGCCCTCTTCGCCTGTGAGCGGATTAATCGGACCGCGTTTCTTGTCCGCCGTCATTACTTCCGTTGCAGGAGCAGCAGTCGACGGAGCTTCAGCCTTATCGTTTCTTGCGATAACTCCGAAATAAACTCCGAAGATGATTGCGAGGAGAATGATTGCCGATATAGTGTAAACGAGGATTCTGCGCTTTGCGGTGTATGCCGGCTTTTTGCTGTCGTCAAATTCTTCCTCCTCAGGCGCTGTCTCGTCTGTGTGCGAGATAAAGTTGTCGACGTTAAGTCCGACTTCCTCGGGCTCCGTTTCAACAATGTTCTCGATTTCGGGAACTTCGTTTTCCTTTTCGGAAGGGACGTCTCCGATTATTTCAAAAATATCTGTTTCGTCTTCGCTTGCGACAGGCTCCGTCGAAGGTGCTTCCGGAGCTTTTGGCTCTTTCGGCGCTTCAAATACGGGTGGCACTTTCTCAACTGTCGGCTGAGGTGCTGCCTTTGGCTCTTCGGGAGTGATTGCCGGCTCTGTAGGAGCGTCAGGCTCTTCTGCCTTTACAGGCTCTGTCGGAATACTCTTTGTCTCTGAATACTTACGTATTTCTTCCAGAATTTCATCTAATTCATTATCGCTCATAATAATTTCCTTTCTTACAAGTGACATAAAACCGATTAAAAATTATCAACTAATTATATCACAATTCTCCGTAATATCTATAAAAGTTACACGATTGTAATACTATTGACAACGTTTTATATACACACCTGCGCTTAGTGTTCAGTCAAATTTGACTTTTTCACATCTCTGAGTATAATAAAAGCATAGGCACTCAGGAGGTAAAATATGTCTAAGACAATACCGATGATTATCACGAATGATACTATACTTGTCAAGGAGAAGGAGAGCGATAAATTTATCGCTTTTAATATGCCTTCAATCGAGCCGGAAGTGAACATTCCGTTTTATCACGAGTTTGCGAAACGAATTGCCGAGTGCCAGTATTATTTCAAGGAGTTTATCAAGAAACAGTACGGAAAGAAGCCGTCAAAAAACATCCTCGCGATTATCATTCCCGATGATACGAGCGCGCTTGAGAGCATTTTCATTAACGAATTTTTCCTCAACAGCGGCGCGTGCAAGGCGGTAGTCCAGATGACGATGGGACAGGCTCTGTCGAAAAATCATACGAGATATATCAGCCTGTCAAAATCAAAGCGAAACGTAATCCTCGAGTATATTAATAATAACGAGGTAATGGCGCGCAGGCTTTACGACTGCTCTGACTACAGCGTTAAGCAGATTTACGAGGACGCAAAACGCATTCATATTGATGTCGAGTATTCGGGCGCGCCCGTGTTCGTCAATAATATTAATATGAATATGGACGACTTTTTTGAACTTGGCGAAGTAATTTCACCGAAGGATTTTATGGATAAAATCGCCGTAATAGACGTAGAGAAATTATAAGAAAAGCTCCCTTCAGTTTTTATAGTTAGCAATAATCCGTATGAAAACGGCTGAGAAATTATTAAACAATAATTGAGTCCTTTTATTTCCACCATTCTTTCTTCCGCAGAAAGAATGGTAACAAATCATAGGACTCCTTAAAAGTTTACTACTATCTAAGCAATTTTGAACAATGCCTCTCATTTATTATGAAAAAATGCCTAAGGAATTTCCTTAGGCATTTTGTTATTCGAGCTTTCCTGCGTCGTCGAAGGGGAAGTAGCAGAACTTCGCCTTGCCGATGATTAAATCCTTGTGAACGTAGTTCGTCGTTACCCAGAAACGTGAGTCAATCGAGTTTTCGCGATTGTCGCCCATTACGAAATAACTGTCCTCGGGGACTTCATAGGGACCGAAGTTGCCTGTCGGCGTGCACGCCGTGACGAAGTCGTCGCGGAGCTGCTCAGCCTTGCCGTCTTTGTCTGCGACATAAACTACGCCGTTTACGATAGTTACGGTTTCGCCGGGGAGACCGATGACGCGCTTAACGTAAAAGGTCTTGTTGTCGCCCTTCGCAACCTCGTCGGGCGCTTTGAATATGATTATGTCGAATCTTTCCGGCTCGTGGAAGTTATATTCAATTCGGCTTGCGATGATTCTGTCGCCCTCCTGGATTGTGTTGAGCATTGAGCCGGTCGGAACAATCGCATTCGCAAAAATAAATGTCTTGAGCAGCATTGCTACTACGAAAGCGATGACAATAGGGAAGATGAACTCAAGGAACTCTCTGCCCTTAGATTTCTTCGGCGCTTCGTCAGCTGTTACTGCTTCGCCGCTACCTTCGGTAAGCTCTGCGCCGCAGGTTTTGCAAACGTATTTGTCGCCGTCTTTAACAATATCGTGACCGCCGCATTTTAAACAAGTCATAATTTAACCTCTATTTAGTAAATTTGAAGATAACGCATTCGTACGGGTGGAGCGAAAGGTTGATTTTATCGCCGTATGAATATGTGTCTGAAGTTTCGGGGATTGAAAGGCTGTAGACGTTAATTCGCTCGGCGTTATCCAAATCCTCGGGAACGCCCATGAGCTTGTTCAGCGTGAGGGTGAACGGTATTTTTTCGTCTGTAGGATTACGCATAGCGATTATGCCCTCGCCGTTTTCAGTCCACGAAACGAAGCCGTATATGTTGCCGTCTGCAGGCTTGCCGCCGATGAAGGAGCACTCCTTGAGGATATGCTGATTTTCCACTTTGAATCTGAGCGCTCTTGAAAGCGATTCGCGCTTGCTGTCGTCAAGACCGAGCATTGACGGAGTAAGATTAACGAGCCCTTCGCCGCGCACCATGCTCCACATAGCGAATTTGAAGAATTCGTCGTTGCTGAGGTTGCTCTGCTCGAGTCTGAGCGCAAGCTCGTATGCGCGAAGCTGAACGGCGTGAGCGCACATAGTATCGTAGAAAACGGTGTCGCTCGCCGTGAGTTCTTTTTCGAGTGAAGGCATATCGTCGCTGAGCGCTTCGCCGTTGCCGTCGCTGAGCGAGAAGCTGCTGAGCGCGTTAACCCATTGTCTCCACCACGGAGAAACGTCGCGCATTCCGCACAGCGCGATGAAAATATCGGGAAATTCGCTTCTTATACGCTTTATGAGCGAAACGCGGTTTTCGATAAGGTCGTTGATATAGTACATATCGTTCTTGCCGCCGACAGCGTGGTCGTGGCTGCCGTCAGCGCAGAACATCTCCTCGCTGCTGCCGAAAC
>CAMPAT010000112.1 GCA_946633275.1 uncultured Clostridia bacterium | reverse complement strand
GTTCTGATTGCAGCAAGCTTCGCTGTCGGCATTATCGCATATGCCGGCAGCCCCGTGGCAATTAACGCCGTTAATTTCCCCGACGAGAATTTCCGCACAATCGTATCTATGGAATGTGACGAGGACGAGGACGGATATCTTTCCGACGCTGAGATTGCGGACGTTACGCTGTTTTCAGTAACAGGTTACCTTTACGACCTTGATGAAGGCGCTGAGATTCACAGCCTTAAGGGTATTGAATATTTTACGAACCTTAAGACGCTTCGCTGCGGCGGTATCGGACTTGAGACGCTTGATGTCAAGAAGCTTACGGCGCTTACGTGGCTTGACTGTATGGGTAACGACCTTACGGAGCTCGACGTCAGCAGAAACACGGCGCTACGCTTAATTAACTGCCAGAGTAATGACCTTGAGACGCTTGACGTGTCAGCGTTGCCGAGTCTTACGGAGCTTTCGTGCAGTATTAACCATCTTACAGCGCTTAACGTGACGAATAATACAAATCTTGAGAAGCTCCAGGTAAATCAGAATCAGCTTACCTCGCTCGATGTTTCGCGCAACACTAAGCTCACTTCGCTTCATTGCAGCAATAACCATATTCAGGAGCTTGACCTCAGCGCAAATACAGCCCTTAATAACGTTTTGTCAGACCGTATCGGAAATCAGACGATTGAGGGCGAAGCGGAGGTTAATGACGGCGATATATTTGTCGTTATGCCGTTTAATGCGAGGACAAGGATTATTTCGACGAGCCTTGACTATACAGACCCGACTCTCGGACCTATGCTCGGATATCAGAATGACGCTTTCGTTACTGACGATTACCTTAAGCTCGAAAACGGTATCGACTATGAGTACGATACGGGTATCGACGGCGCAGAGCCGATGACAGTACACGTGAACGTCAGCCGTGAGTTCTATTACGTAAGATTTTATACGAATGAGAACAAGACGACCGTCCTTAAGACGCAAATCGTTGACCGCGGCGCAAGCGCAACAGCGCCGATGATTACCGATTCGCCGATGTGCAAGACGTTTACGGGCTGGGATACTGCTTACGATAATATCCTGCAGGATACAGACGTCTGCGCAACGTGGCGCGACGACCACGTTTTCAGCGTAGTCAGCTTTGAAGGCAACGAGGTAATTATGGAGTGTCAGAACGGCTGCGGAACAAGGATAACCCATAATTTTGCAAAAGTTGTCGGAGCTGAGATCGGCGACGAAGAATATAACGAAGCGCTCGACATCAATGCAGACGGTATAATTAACGGCAGAGACCTCGCCCGCTTCAAGCTGAGGTTTTCAAACTGATAAAAGCGCAGTCGCTCAATACGCCGAAGAGTTCCCGGTATTGACCGCGATTAATTACATTACAATAAGGCACTACGGATTTGCAAAATCCGTAGTGCCTTGTTATTTTATACCTATTTAATCTTAACGACCTTTTTGTCTGAATACTCGCCGATGTAGTTCTTGCCGGCTTTCTTCTTGACAGCGCGGACGCGGATGTAGTACGTCTTGCCCTTTTTAAGACCTTTTAAGGTGTATGAGGTCTTTGTCTTCGGGCTTACGGTTACTGTCTTGCTGCCCGTCATATTCTTGTTTGCAGCGTATTCGATTATGTAGTGGTGCGAGGAATTATCCTTTTTCCATTTGAGATTTACCGTATTTTTCTTTACGGTAGCCTTCGTTATTTTTTCTTTATAATAATATCTGTAGCTCGTGGTGGAGTAGTCGCCTCGCTCCCACTTGCCCTTTGAGTTCTCCTTGTACGCCGCGAACTTGAATTCGTAAAGTCCGTTTGATTTAAGATTTTTAATAGTAAATTCCGTTTTGCCTTTTGTCCAGGATTTCGTCCATTTCTTCGCGCCCTGCTTGCGGTACATAATGCGGTAATTCTGCGCGCCTTTTACGGGACTGAAGTAGATGTAAAGCTGTTTCTTCTTTGAGTAAGAAATGGTGTGAATCTTGGTCGGCTTCTTGATTGCTTTATTGACGACTGCTTTGTCGGCTTCTTTTTCCGTCGGGGTAACCTCTGTGAGCTTAAGTTTTGCAATAGGCTCATAACGTACGGTATGGCAGTTTGAGCAGGTGTATTTCATCTTGCCTTCTGCGAGCACAGTCGGCTCGAGCGCAACTACGCCGTTATCCCATTTATGGCCGAGCGCGCTGACTGTCTGCTGAGCGGTAAGTATTTCGCCGCAGCGCGAACATCTTAAGCCTGCCGTCAGTCCCGTTGAAGTACAGGTCGGCTTAACTTCCGGTATAATTTCTTCGGCGTGGCCGAGCGGAGCAATCTGCTTCGTTTCCCTTGAGAGCTCTTCGCCGCAGACGGTACAGTAAACTACTTCGTCATAAGTTCCGCCTTCTGTGCAGTCTTCGAGTACCTCGTTTTCGCGTACAGGTTCGCCGTCTGTGTGCCCGCTGGCGTCGGTATATGAATCTGTGTAGCTGTCGCCGCAGCGCGAGCAGGTATGAGTCGTGTACCCTTGCTCTGTACACGTCGGCGGAGTTACAACGTCGCTGTAGTCGTGACCGAGCGCGTCAACATAAGAGTCGGTATATGCGTCGTTACATCTTGAACAGGTATGAGTCGTGTAACCCTGCTCTGTACACGTCGGCGGTGTTACAACGTCCTTGTAATCGTGACCGAGCGCGTTAATCGTCTCGCCGCCTCTTGTTTCAAACTCGGTGCAGCGCGAGCAGTAACGCGTTTCGACAGCCGTCTTGCCGTCTTCCGTGCAGGACGGTTTAACTTCAGCCGCTGTCTGAGTCCAATCGCCGAAGCTGTGACCGAGCGCGTCAACGTAGTTGTCTTTATAGCTGTCGTTACATCTTGAGCAGGTGTGGGTCGTGTAGCCCTGTTCGGTACACGTCGGCTGAGTTATGACATCCTCGTAATTGTGACCGAGCGCAGACTGCTCAGAATATACCGTGTCGGTATATTGCGTGCCCTCGTATTCCGCGCTTATAGTATGAGTAATGCTTCCGCTGTTTTCGCAGTCCGGGTTTACGGTTACTGTATTAACTTCCGCGTCTAGCACGTGCTCGTCGCCGCAAATCTGACATCCTATCGTCAGCTTTTTGCCGTCAATATCGTTTCCGGTAACGGCGTATGTGTGCGTGTGATGAACGCTTACGCTTACTCCCATATCCTCACATCCGCTTTTGCCGACTGAGTAGTTGTAAGTGAAGCCGTCTTTAATCCTTGCGTAATCCTCCGTGAAGAACGCGCCGTCTGCGTACGCAGTTTCTCCGTCGTCGAGACTTGTGGAGATTACGGCGCCGTCGCCGAGCTCGGCAGGCGCTTTGATTTTGCCGTCGGAGTATGTCATCTCAAGCGAGATGTTCTGCTTTCCGTAATTGTAATTAGTCAGCGCCGATACGGCGGTGGCTGATAAATCGAGCTTTGCGAGCTTGTTGTTTGAGCAGTTGAGCTGGTAAAGCGCCGTGTTTGTCGATAAGTCAAGCGAGGCGAGACTGCAGCCGTCACAGCGCAGATTTTCGAGCTTCGTCAGCGAATTTATGTTAAGGCTTTCGAGCTCAAGATTTGCGTAGCAATGCAGAAATTCGAGATTAGTGTTCGCCGTAAAATCGAGGCTCGTAAATTCGTTAGAGCAGCAATGAAGCTCGCGAAGCGCGCCGTTTGCGCTTAAATCGAGCGAGGTCAGTCCGTCGTCCGAGCAGTTGAGCACCTCAAGCCCTTCCAGCGCAGAAACGTCAAACTCGCTCAGCTCGCCGATGTTGTTCGCTCTGAGAACGCGGAGGTTTTCAAAGTATTCAATACCTTCGATACTTGAAATTGTGAGCGCATCGCTGTCAACGTTTTTGCTATCTGCGAGCTCGTCGACAAGCCCGGAAACAATCATAACCGTTTCGTCGCGTTCCTCGGGGCTGAGCTTTCCGTCCCCGTCTGCGTCATAGTGCAGCGCAATCGCCTCCCTGAACACTTCGTCGGGGAAGTTGTTTTCGTTAAGCGCTACGCTGTTGTCTGCGAAAGAAACTACCGTCGCAAACGACGCGCAGATGAATATTGCGGAGATTATAATCGCCGTAAGGCGTTTCCTGTTATTCATTTCGCCACCTCCTTAGCTTTTTCTCACGGTGAGCGAGAAGGTTTTCTTAACCACGGTGGAGTCTGTATTGGTCACCGTGCAGGTGATGGTTGTCGTGTAGCTTGAGAGGAAAGTGAGCGAACCCATTTTTACCTTACCCGTCGCA
>CAMPAT010000111.1 GCA_946633275.1 uncultured Clostridia bacterium | reverse complement strand
CCGCCGTATCGCCGTCCATATGATAAATCTGCATAAGTGACTCGCGCACTAAATCCTGAGAGAGCTTAAGCGCGTCTATCGCGCTGCCCTTAACGTCGTCAGGCGGATTTAAAAACAGGTACTTATACAGCTCTGTTTCTTCCTTCGCAAATTTAATATAATTCTGTCCTACTCCGAGGAAGGGTATCTCTGCCTTGAGTCCGTCCTTAACGCACTCTTCGTATAAGTTCTTCGCATAAAGCCAGACTGCTTTTTTCAGCTCGTCCACGGTATCAAAATAAGTGAAAAGCGGGCGCGAGGAAACGCCGAGCACATTCCCGACCTCGCGCGCCGTAACGGCAGAAATGCCTTTCTCCCTTGTAATAATTACGGCGGCTTCCACAATTTCTTCCTTAAGGAACTTAACCTTCGGCGGCATTTAATCACTCCTTCAAAGTTCCGCAACGTTCGTTATGCAACATCTGTTGCATATAAGATTATACTACTTCTTTCCTCTTTTGTCAACGGGAATTTTGTTTGATAAAAATATGCAGTTTTTATTGTTATCGGCGGCAGGATATGATAAAATGAGAGACAGAAAGTAACCGGAGGAAGAATGATGTCTGCATATTTATTCGCTCACTTTTCGAGCGACAGCGAGGAGAGAGAGGCAATCTGGTTTTCCGTAAGCCGAGACGGGCTGAGATGGGAAGACCTCGGAGACGAGCCGCTTTTAACCTCAAACGTCGGAACGAAAGGAATCAGAGACCCGTTCATAATCTACGATAAAAACCGGGAAAAATACTTCATCATCGCGACTGACTTAAAAACTTCGCCTGACTCAGACTGGTACGCATACAGCCACAAGGGCAGCAGGTCAATACTCATCTTTGAGTCAGAAGACTTGATTAACTGGAGCGAGGGCAGGCTCGTACCGCTCGGCATAAGCGGCGCAGGCTGCGCGTGGGCGCCGGAGGCAGTTTACTGCGAAGAGCGCGGAGAATGGATGGTATTTTTCGCCTCCTGCGTTGATGATAAGCAGAGGATTTACGCCGCGTTCACGCAGGATTTTCGCGCCTTCGGCGAAACTTTCCTCTATATAGACAGCGAAAAAGACATTATCGACACAAACATCGTCCGCGACGGAGGATACTATTACCGCTTCTCGAAGGACGAGGTAACGAAATCCATAACAATCCAGCGAGCGCCGACTCTCCTCTCAGATAACTTTGAAACATTGTACTGCGAGGCGCTTGACGGCTACATCGGACTTGAAGGACCCGAGGTTTTCAGAATTGAGGAGGAAAACAAGTGGTGCCTGATAGTCGACAGATTCCAGGGCAACCACGGATATATGCCGCTTCTCGCAACGAACCTTGCCGCCGCAGATTTTAAGCTGCTCGACGAGAGCGAGTACGATATGGGAAGAAGAAAAAAGCGCCACGGCGGCGTCATACGCATTTCCGACGAGGAGTACGACAGATTAGTAAACACGATAAAATAAAAAATAATCCCTGTGAATGAGAGTTCACAGGGATAAATTATTTATATTACCTCTTCGGTGTCGAAGGAAAGCTTGACGAGCTCGCGCGCTGCGCCGAGCGACGAAACCTCGCCCGAGTAAATGAGCTGGGAAATTATATTACCCGTCGCAGTCGCTTCAACAGGACCTGCGAGGACTCGCTTGCCCGTATACTGCGCGGTCAGCTTATTTAAGTACTTATCCTTACTTCCGCCGCCGACGATGTTAATTCTGTCGACAGTTTTATTGCTGATTTTTTCAATCTCGCACACAACCTCTGCATACGCCCTCGCGAGCGAATGGTAAACGGAATTAATCACGAC
Source organism: uncultured Clostridia bacterium (assembly GCA_946633275.1). Lineage (GTDB taxonomy): Bacteria > Bacillota > Clostridia > Oscillospirales > Acutalibacteraceae > Eubacterium_R. The sequence goes on along the minus strand of CAMPAT010000111.1, from coordinate 2,404 downwards.
TCCTACAGGAAGACTGCCGTCGCCGACATATTCCCTTATCGCCTCAATCATATTTTCAGGAGCGACGAATTCCTTTGCGTTAGTGTCGATATATTCATACCTTCCGCTCGTTTCGGCAAGCTCCATCATCTCGTCGTAAGAATACTGATTATCAAGATTCCTGCGGATATTCTGCAGCAGCCACATCCCCATATAATTCTTAAGGAAGCGGAAGCGGCAATCAATACCGCCCTCGTTAGTAAAATTCGCGTCAAGCGCTTCTCTGCTGAGGACGGGCGAAGAATTTTCCGTGCCGATGAGAGACCACGTTCCGGACGAGATATACACTCCGCTGTCGCCCACGGAGCAAGCGGCAACTGCGCTCGCCGTATCGTGCGACGGCGCAAGGATAACCTTGCTGTCAAAGCCGAAGCCCTTAAGCTCGCCGACCTCCGTACACGGCAGCGAAATTTCGCTGAAAATCCCCTTCTTAATTCCGAGACGGTCAAGGATACTTTCGTCCCACGTTTTGCTCTTCGCGTTAACAAGGTTAGTCGTCGTAGCCTCGGTATATTCGTTCCTTATTTCTCCCGTCAGCTTAAACGCAAGGTAATCAGGCATATTGAGGAAATACGCGGCTTTTTCAAGTCTGCCGTCCTTCTTATCGCAAAAGAGCTGATAAATCGAATTATAATTCGCCTTCTGAATTCCCGTGAGAGAATAAAGCTCCTCCTGCGAGATAAGTGAAGAAACCTCGTCGAGAACAGCGAAAGTCCTGCTGTCGCGGTAAGAATAAGCAGGCATAATCTCGCGCTTATTCTCATCGAGCAGAACGTAGTCAACTCCCCACGTATCAATCGCTATCGTGGACGGAATTTTGCCGAGACTGCCGCATTTTTCAACGCCTGCTTTAACCTCGCGCACGAGCTTTTCCAAATCCCAGACGAGCGAGCCGTTTTCGTCACGCAGGTAATCGTCAAATCTATATACTTCTTCAAGGCGGAGCTTGCCGCCCTCGACGCTGCCGAGAATATGACGTCCGCTCGACGCGCCGATATCTATCGCCAAATGATAAGCCATAATTTCGCCTTACTCCGATTTTTTATGCGAACCGATTTTGTTTTCCTCGCCGCTCACGAGGCGCTTAATATTTTCCTTATGCTTAACGAGCACAATAACTGAGAACGCCAGCGCGATAAGAAGCGCGAAAAGACGGAACTTCATTTCGCCGTCGCCGAAGGTATTTTTTGACACAATATAGTGCTTGATAAAGCTGAAATCCTTGTCAAACAGGAAGAAGGTGCAAATCGGATAGACGACTGCAAACACGATTGACGACAAGGAAATATACTTCGTGACGAACACTAAAGCGAAAAACAGCACCAGACCTATAATAAACAGCCGCCAGTCGAGAATACAAATCATAGCGGCGCAGACTGTAATCCCCTTGCCGCCGCGGAAGCCGAAGAAGCACGGATAAATATGACCGATAAAGCAGAAAAAGCCGACAGTCACCTTGAAAAAATACTCGTACTTATTAAATATATCGCCGTCCACCCTGCTGAAAATCAGCCACACAATCAGATACGCGACAGCGACCTTGACAAAATCAAGCACAAACGAAAGGACTCCGTAAAATCTGCCGTAAGTCCTCACCATATTAGTTGCGCCCGCGTTGCCGCTGCCTGACTCGCGGATATCGTCCTTCTTGAGCACGCGGCTCATAATAATCGAGCTGTTAAGGCTGCCGATAAGATATGAAATTACTGCGCCGAGAAGCAGCAATATTACTGTTTTCATTAAATCACCTACTTTAATAATTGGATTATATCAGTAATCGGGCGAAAAGTTAAGCGATTTATGTGATTTTAATAATTTGTTTATATTAAATAAATATAAAGAAATGCGTCATATAATTGAAAACGAGGCATATCTATAATATAATTATCAAAAAAACAGGAGAAAAGATATGAGAGATTTTGTTATAGCTACAGACTCCTCCTGCGATTTACCCCAGGAGCTTGTTGAAAAATTTGAACTCAGCGTTGTGCCCCTTACCGTAACAGTATCAGGCGAGGTGTACACGAATTATCTTGACGGACGCGAAATCGGATTTAAGGAATTTTACGACCGTTCAAGAGCGAAGGAAGAAATAAAGACGTCTTGTCCGAGCCTCGAGGCGTTTGAGAGCGCATTCAGCGAAATACTTGAAAGCGGAAGGGATATTCTTTACATCGGATTTTCCTCTGCGCTCAGCGCAACAACTCAGAACGCAAGAATCGCCGCAGAGGAGCTCGGCGAAAAAAACAAAGAAGCGAAAATTATCGTCGTTGACTCGCTCGCAGCTTCAATGGGACAGGGACTCTTAATAAAATACGTCGCCGAAGAAAAAGCGAAGGGCGGCACCATTGAGGAGATTGCAAAG
>CAMPAT010000110.1 GCA_946633275.1 uncultured Clostridia bacterium | reverse complement strand
AGATTGTTTACCGTACCAAGAATTACGAGGACCACGTGCGCACCTTCTGTATGAACCCGAAGGGAAGCGTCGTTAATGAGAATACAAACGGTATCGTTACCGTTAACGGCCACAGCTATGAGGACCCGGAAAAGCAGACGGAGAATACAAACTTTGCGCTCCTTGTTACGAAGCATTTTTCAGAGCCGTTTAAGGACAGCAACGGTTACGGCGAAAGTATTGCGAGACTTTCTAATATGCTCGGAGGCGGCGTAATTGTTCAGCGCTTCGGCGACCTTGTTTCAGGCAGACGAAGCACACCGCGCAGAATTGAAGAAGGACTTGTTGAGCCCACTCTTGCAGCAACGCCGGGCGATTTGTCGCTCGTTCTGCCAAAGCGTATTCTCGACGGTATTATCGAGATGATTTACGCTCTTGATAAGATTGCGCCCGGTACGGCTAATCCTGACACGCTGCTCTACGGCGTTGAGGTCAAGTTTTACAATATGGAGGTTGAGCTCGACGAAAACCTCGAAACAGTCCACAAGGGACTCTACGTTATCGGCGACGGCTCGGGCGTAACTCACTCGCTGTCACACGCTTCGGCAAGCGGTATCTATGTAGCAAGAAAAATACTTGAAAAGGTGAAATAAATGAAACTGAAAAAAGAAGTTGTGCTCGGAAGCATTGACGGCAAGGACTTTGCAATCGCAACGGGCAGCCTGTCAAAGAAATTCCACGGTATTGTTAATAACAATAAAACTGCAAATTATATTTTCGAGCTGCTTAAGGACGAACAGACTGAGGACAGCATTGTTGAAGCTATGCTTAAGAAATACGACGCTCCTGAAGATGTAATCAGAGCAGACGTTAAGGAAGTTTTAGCGAAGATTGATGAACTGGGAATGCTTGACAGATGAGCAAAATTAATAAAGAGGAATACTACCTTTGCCGTCTGCTTGGTTTCGCTCTGAATGAAAAAGAGCCTGAGCAAGAGGACGGAATTGATTACAAAAAGCTCCTCAGCCTTGCAAAAAAACATCAGGTTTTCAACGCGGTTTATCCGCTTCTTGACAAGCTCGACGGCGTTCCTGACGAGGAAAAAGCGCGCTTTCGAGACCACACGATGAGCGAGCTTAAGAGAATGCTCGTTGTCAATAACGAGCGCGATATAATCTTCGCGGAGCTTACGTCAAAGAGCATACGATTTATGCCGCTAAAGGGCTTAATTATCAAAGCGTATTATCCGAAAGAAAGTATGCGCCAGATGAGCGATAACGACATCCTTTTTGACTTTGAAAACCGTGACGAAGTTGCACGGATTATGAAGTCAAACGGATACAAAACTGTTGCGACGGGCGAAAACAGCGACGACTACCACAAGGAGCCGTATTCGACCTTTGAGTTCCACAGAACGCTGTTTTTTGAAGAGCATAATTTCTGTCCGAGATTTGATGATTTATGGGAGAGGGCAACTCAGGACGGCGAAAATCCCTACCTTTACCATATGGATATTAACGACGTTTATATATATAACGTATGCCATATGTTTAAGCATTTTTCGTCTGCAGGTTGCGGAGTCCGATTTCTTGCAGATAACTTCCTGCTGCTTAAGAAAGACGGCAAAAAGCTGGATTTCGGCTATGTTTCGGCTAAGCTTGACGAATACGGCATTCTTGATTTTGAACGCAAAACGCGAGAACTTGCCATTAAGCTGTTCAGCGACGAGGAACTCAGCTATGAAGAGGAGGAGCTGCTCGGAGTATTTTTGAATTTCGGTATTTTCGGCAGCGAAAAGATTAAGCTCAGCCGCGAGCTTGAAGCGATGAGCAAAGGCGCGTCAATAAACAGCGCAAAGCGCAGTTATGTCTTAAAGCGCCTTTTTCCGCCGAAGAAGAAAATGATTGCGGACTACAGAGCGCTTGAAAAACGCCCGTATCTTCTGCCGGCGTACTATGCGTACCGTCTTATTAAAGGCGCACTTCACCCCAAGGAAACGCTCGGCGAGGTTAAGAGCGTAAACAGTATTAATAATAAATGACACAGAGGAAATTAAATTGTCGGTAAATAAAAACAACATCAGAAATTTCTCAATTATCGCGCACATCGACCACGGCAAGTCAACCCTTGCAGACAGATTGCTCGAGCTTACGAGCTCCGTTGCGGAGCGCGATATGCAGGAACAGCTCCTTGACGATATGGAGCTTGAGCGTGAGCGCGGTATAACAATCAAGGCTCACGCCGTAAAACTGAATTATAAAGCAAAAAACGGCGAGGAATATATCTTCAATCTTATTGACACTCCGGGTCACGTCGACTTCAATTATGAGGTTTCACGTTCGCTCGCGGCGTGCGAGGGCGCAATTCTTATCGTTGACGCGTCGCAGGGCGTTGAGGCGCAGACGCTTGCGAACACATATCTTGCGCTTGACCACGACTTAGACATTCTTCCCGTTATAAACAAGATTGACCTTCCTGCCGCAGACCCGGACCGCGTTGCCGAGGAGGTAGAGGAGGTTGTCGGAATACCTTGTCTGGACGCACCGCGTATCAGCGCAAAGACGGGCGAAAATGTCGAAGAGGTGCTTGAGTATATTGTCAACGAGATTTCGCCGCCGACGGGTGACGACAGCAAACCACTCAAGGCGCTGATTTTTGACTCCGTTTACGACTCGTACAGGGGCGTAATCGTCTATGTTAGAATTAAAGAGGGTAAAATCAAAGCCGGCGACACAATGCGTATTATGTCAACAGGCGCTCAGTTCACCGTTGTTGAGGTCGGATATATGCGCGCGACTTCGATGGAGAAGGCGAGTGAACTTACGGCAGGCGAGGTAGGCTACATTACTGCGTCTATAAAAACCGTGGGCGACGCTCACGTCGGCGATACAATCACGACTGCGAACAATCCTGCGGCAGAGCCGCTGCCCGGTTACCGCCAGGTTAATCCGATGGTGTTCTGCGGTATTTATCCTGCAGACGGTGCCGACTACGAAGCGCTGCGCGACGCGCTTGAGAAGCTGCAGCTCAACGATGCCTCGCTTACCTACGAGCCGGAAACTTCAGGCGCGCTCGGATTTGGATTCAGGTGCGGTTTCCTCGGTCTGCTTCACCTTGAGATTATTCAGGAGCGTCTTGACCGTGAGTACGGTCTTGACCTTATCGCAACAGTTCCGAGCGTTGTTTACAAAATTCATCTTACCGACGGCAGTATGGTCGAGATTGATAATCCTACTAATTATCCCGACCCGGCGTATATCGACTACTGCGAGGAGCCGTTTGCGGACGCGCATATTTATGTTCCGAGCGAATTTGTGGGCACGGTTATGGATATGTGCCAGGAGAAGCGCGGTATATTCAGAAATATGGACTATATTACTCCGGAGCGAGTTGATATCCACTATGAGCTTCCGCTCAACGAGATTATTTACGACTTTTTCGACGCGCTCAAATCGCGCACAAGGGGTTACGCTTCGTTTGACTACGAGCTCAAGGATTATCGCAAGAGCGAGCTCGTAAAGGTCGACGTGCTTCTTAACGGCGACGTTATCGACGCGCTGTCGTTCATCATCCACCGCGAAAAGGCTTATACAAGAGCGCGCAAGATTGCAGAACAGCTCAAAAAGCATATCCCGCGACACCTGTTTGAAATCCCTATCCAGGTTGCAATCGGAGGCAAGGTAATTGCGCGTGAAACTGTAAAAGCGCTTCGCAAGGATGTGCTTGCAAAATGTTACGGCGGCGACGTTACGAGAAAGAAAAAATTACTTGAAAAACAGAAAGAGGGCAAAAAGCGTATGCGCCAGTTCGGCTCTGTCGAGGTGCCGCAGGAGGCGTTCCTTGCCGTGCTTAAGCTCTCTTCGGACGATGATGATTAGTATGGAAAATAAAAAGCGACTTGTTAATATTGACCTTCTTAAGGTCGTATCAATGCTGATGATTGTGTGTCTTCACTATCTCGGCAAGAGCGGCATACTCGAAAAAGCAGAGCTTTCCGACGCGAATTATTATATTGCGTGGTTTTTTGAACTGCTTTCTATAGTCGGCGTAAACTGCTTCATCCTTTGCAGCGGTTATCTTATGACTGAAAACCGCTTCAGATTCAGCAAACTGATTTATCTGTGGCTGCAGATTGTGTTTGTTAATCTTGTCTGCCTGCCTATAGGCGTTGCTTCGGGCGTTTATGAATTTTCATTAAAAAGGCTTGCAACAGCGTTCGTGCCGATATTTCTTAACCAGTATTGGTATATGACT
>CAMPAT010000109.1 GCA_946633275.1 uncultured Clostridia bacterium | reverse complement strand
CGCCGATACCTTCGATTGTGACGCTCGCGATACCCGGGTTTACGTTATTTGAATACGACACGATTCTGTAATCCACACCGCGAACAAGATACGAGTCAAGCACATTATACTTGGCAGGTTCAATCGGTTTTCCCGTATAGTAAACAGGATTATCCTCGCCTGTCTCGGCAGGCTGGCCGTCAAGAAACGATATATCGTATTTCTTCGAGATAGTATAATCAATCGAAAGCGAGGTGTTTTCATCGACATTGCTGCCTGCAATACCCGTGAGGACAAACTTGCCTGACGAGTTATAATCAAGCGAGCTGTTAGTTGTAGTTACGTTAACATTTACGCCGTTTTCGAATTTCACATCGTTAACAAGACCCACCATAAACGCCTTGCCGTAATAATCTGACGGCTTGCTGTAGCCGTACTTCTCACGGTACGGTTTCGGGTAATAATTAAGCTGTTTTGCCTCGTATTCAAAGTTATCAAGATTTATACTTCCGACTGAAAAATCGATAGTGTATTCGCCCGTATAGTTGCCCATATAGTAAATATGGATAACGTAATCTCCGATTTGCTTAATCTCGTCCACGTTGGCGCCGTTCATCGTGTAATAAACACTATAATCGCGGTTTTTAACAAGCGAATTGCGCTTTGCGTCAGTAATCGAGATAACAGGCTCAATCGCCTTGCCGATATACGTTGCATTATTCGGGCTGACGATAACGCAGTCGTGCTCAATCGATTCACGCGACATATCACGGGAAAGAATATCAAAATCAATATCAAGTCCCGTGTTATCAGCGCCTGAAATATGGAGTCTGTAATTACCCTTCTCAGTTACGGTTTCCAGAGTGGTATTATTATTTCTGTTAATAACAGCGAGCGGAGAAGTATATTCGCCCTCAGGAACCTTCTCGTTATCATTCACGATATTAAAACGGTTTACAACATACGGAAGATATACGTCAAAGGAAGAGGCGTGGCCGCTGTAAACGAAGCCCTGAGTATTCGTAAGCGTCATTCCCTCTTCGTTAATCTCAATGAGCTTATTGCCGTTTTTGTCACAGTAAATATAGCTCTCCTGCTCGGTGTTGTCTTCCGAATTATGCGTCGTGCGCTTAAGGATATATCCGTGATCCAATTTATCCTGATTGAGCTTAACCTCAGCAAAAACGTAATTATTACGCGACGAGGTATTGGCAGTATCCTCCCACCAGTCGTAAAGCTGAGTCATACCTGCGTCGGCACCTTTATTAAGATAAGCCTGCTGATGATTCTTGCTTCCGAAGTACACGCTCTCTTTACCGCCGAGGAAGTAATTATAGTTATTAAAGTAAATCTGCTTGTAAGAGTTCTGCGCGGCACGGGTACAGTCAACCTGGAACCATTTTTCGCCGTCGCCGCTTTCGTCCTGAAGCTTAACAAAGTTCCATTCATGAGGGTCAGAGTCCTTACCGCTGATTTCCTTATAATAATCGCCGTCAACGATGTGACAAGGAATACCGTTATAAGTGCAGAGATAATAGAAAAGCTTGGAATATCCCTCGCAGACTGCAAGTCCGTTGTCGGAGCTTATGAGCACAGGCTCGTCTGTTACAGTACGGTTATAATCAAACAGCGCTTTAAAATCAGCGTCGCTCAGGCGCTTGTATTTCCGCGTCTCGCCTGTTTCGGTTGCAGCAGTCTGCGAATCATTTTCAATTTTATCAAGAATATTTCCGTAAATTGCGCCGAAGGCAGAGTGCGCGATATTATATCTTTCGTCTGAAATCTGGACCGTGCTTTCTTCGTCATTGCGGTGGAAAACATCGTTATCGTATGTCGTGTTACGAACTACGAAGTCATATATCGTCTTTACAATCTGATACTTCGTCATAGTTGAACTGAGGTAATTACTGCTGAACCATCGCGCGAAGCTTTCCGTAAGCTCCTCCTGCTCGGTTGTAGTAAAGTAATCGACATCCATCTTAATGCTGAAGGTACAGTAACGGGCAGTAGTTGCGTCTGCGCCGATTTTATCATAATATGAATCGTAATAAATGATTTTGCCGCTATTCTTCAGGCTTCTGAAATAATTAGACGACTTGAAAAGATACTCGCCGCCTATAGATAAATTGTCAGCCGATGAATAAGTAGCCGGAAGGTCAGCAACGCCGAATATGATACTCATAATATCGTCAAACAGCTTGTCGCAAGCCTGAGCTGCTCCGACGCTTCCTTCAGCAGTATCGTAATAATAATCGGGAATCGTAGTGGCAAATCTGTATTCGATATTCTGCTCGTGACTAATGATGTCGCCGCGTATATTTTCAACGAGCTGATAAAAATCGGTGTCAAAATCAACATATTTGCCGCCCGATAATCTGTAATACTTAACGTTGCCGTAGTCATCCGTTTCGGTATAGGGCGCGTAGTTTGCGCCGAGTGCGCCAAAGGAGAGAGCACACGGAACAACAGCCATAATTACAGCAAGTATGGCTGAAAGTAATTTCTTATAAAACTTTTTCATGCACTCTCACCTCCGTTCAAATTCCCCCAATATTCATTATATCACTAATTGTTTTAAATATCAAGTGACGAAGCGAAGCTTCGCTAATCAGGTTGTAGGAGCTCGCTTCGCTCGCGAGGCTCAAGACTCAAGGCTCAAGGTGTCGGGTGCTGCGCACGGCAATTATAATCAGGTGTGGACGAAGTCCACCCTTCACCTCGCAGCCACAGGCTGCTCCTTGAGCCTTACAACCGAAGGTTGTTCCTATAAGCTAAAAAGCTCCCAAACGGGAGCTTTTTGATTAGCAATTTACAAGCTTTCTGTCTTTTGTTTCCTTAAGGAACTGACCCTTCTTGTACTTTTTCTTAACTGCGCGTACGTTAGCCTTAACCTTGCCTGCGGCGATATTGGCAACGAGTTTCGTTGCGTCTGAGCCGTAGTAGAAGCGCATATGCTGTACGTTCTTGAGGAACCATGTATTATCTCTGAGAGCGCAAGTCTTGGCGTTGATAATCTTATCCTTGGATACGTACTTGCCCTTTGCCTTAAGCTTCTTGCCGTAGTTAGCTACAGTTGCGCCTGCGGAAGCGAGCTTAGTATCGATAAGAGCGTCAGTCTGATTGTTTGTTTTTGAAGTAAGCGGAATACCCATTGTGCCGTAACTTGCAAAGATAGCAACCTGTACGCCCTGCTTTTTGATATACTTCATATTCTTTGCAAATCTGCCCTGCACGCCGTGGTACTTCTTAATCTTAGTATAAAGTCCGCTCTTCTTGTTAAGGAAGCCCATAGCGCTCATTTCCTTAACTGCCTTGTCGTAGCTGTTGTAAGGAATGCACTCCCAGAGCGACGGAATATTGCCTATCCACGGCTTAACAACCTCAAGGTAGAGTTTCTTAACATTCTGCTTATTCTTAACGAAAGTTGAGAGATAATCTGCTGCGTAGCCGATTCTCTTGTCGCCGAGAGCTGTAATAGCTCTGAACAGAGTTGCGGAGTTACCGCCGTTAAAGGCAGTTTCCATACCCTTAACGTACTTGATAACCGTCTTCTTATTAATCGTAAGGTCAAGCGCATATGCTCTGGCAACCTCTACGCCGCCGATTGCAGGGTTAACAAATACTGCTCTTTTAACATCCTTCTGCTTCTTGTAAGCGTCGAAGTAAGCAGAAAGTACAGCGCCGCCGAGCGAGCAGCCCACGAGCGAAACCTTCTTCGCCTTAGTCTGCTTTTTAATAGTCTTGATGTACTTATTGAGCTGCGTTGCAGTAGTGCAAACATCCTGGCGCCAGTCGTAGTTAAAGCAATAAACATTCTTTGCGCCTACTGTCTTGCAGAGCTGTCTTGCGATAGCGCTTTCTGCAACGTCTGCGTTCTGCCAGTAATCCTTATGCTTTGAAAGCGGAGTGGTCCAGTAATTGATAACGCCCTGACCGCTCTTGATATTACCGTTTGCAGTACAGTTAATAACGTTATCGGTACCGATAATCTTCTTAAGTCCTGCGACGAGAGTATTAACATCGGTTTTTCTCGCAGGGTCCATCATCTTGAGAACCTCGTTAAGAATCTCGTTATTAGCGATGAGTCCCTCTGCGATATTGCCGAGACCGAGCATTTCGATTTCCGACTGGTCTTTAGTGCCGACATTCTGATAAACAGGATTAGCGCCGAGACCGTGAACGAGAATTACGGGTGTGACTGCCGTTTTCGCAAACGCCGTAGTCGCAACAGAGAGCGTCATAATGAGCGCAAGCGTAAAGCAAGTCAGCTT